>CAZGQZ010000198.1:0-5145 GCA_964527985.1 uncultured Rikenellaceae bacterium
CGATGGACGGATTCGAACCCCCGACCTGCTGATTACAAATCAGCTGCTCTGACCAACTGAGCTACATCGGCAACATGCTTAGAACTTGCTATTTCCAAAGGTTAAACCCTTCTGAAATCGGTTGGCAAATGTATAAATATTTTATTTACCCACCAAATAAAATTTTAAATTATTCGAAAAAAATCCCCCTTAAACCAAATAGCATATCATAAGTGGCTGTTTTTCTTGGTTAAGGGGGAATGAGTTATCAAGTTAAAAAATGTACGCTATAAACCTCTTTGCTTTTCTTTATGCTTTGTTACTTGCCTTTTAAGCACTTCAATACAATCGTCTAAGCCTTCTTCAAACTTTTTGGCCTTACGCTCAACGAACAAGTCGTTACCTGGGATCAGAAGTTTCACTTCAACAATCTTATTTTCTTCTTCTTGGGTATTCTCCAGCTTAAGAAAAACCTCTGCACCGATAATTGCATCGTAAAAACGCTGAAGTTTACCTAGCTTATTGTTGATAAAGTCAATAAGCTTTTTGTCGGCGTCAAACTTAATCGATTGAATTTTAACGTTCATAGTTCTTATCCTCCTTTAATTAGTGTTAGGTATATGTATCAGGCACGTGGGTGCGCCTGGTTGTATGCTTTTTTTAGTTTATCTACCCCTGTATGGGTATATATTTGAGTAGTAGCCAAATTGCTATGTCCTAAAAGCTCCTTTATGGCGCTTATATCGGCCCCTTCGTTTAGCAGGTGTGTAGCAAAAGTGTGCCGCAACACATGCGGACTCTTCTTCTCAAGAGGAGTTACCAATGAAAGATATTTCCTTACAATTCGGTACAACATCTGTGGGTAAGGCTTATTCCCTCCGTTAGTAACAATAAGGTAAGGGGTTTGGTTTAGCTGCACCATATCATTTCGTTGTTCAATATATGTGCTCAGCAATGCTGAAAGTTCGGGATGAATTGGAACTATTCGCTCTTTATTTCCCTTTCCTAAAACTTTAACTGTTTGAGCGCTGAGGTTAATGCCATCTACACGAAGATTTGCTAACTCCGAAACCCTAATACCGGTGTAGTAGAACAGCTCAATTACAAGCAAATCGCGAATACCAGCAAACCCTTCAGGGTAAACCACGCTATCGATAACATTTATTGCTTCGTCTTTAGTTAAGAAAGAGGGTAACTTTTTGGCTGTTTTAGGAGCAACAACTCTGGTTAAGGGATTAACAGATACAACCTTGTTTTTGAGAAGATAACGGTAAAAGCTACGTAACGATGAGAGCTTTCGATTTACCGTTCGGGCTGTATGTTTACTGTTTAACAACGAAGAAAGCCATGCACGGACTGTGCGATGGCTTATCGTATTTAATTCGTTACTATTTGGATCTACGTTGCAATAAGCAAAAAACTGCCGCAAATCATCACCGTATGCACGGATTGTTTGGACAGAATAATTTCGCTCGACCTGAAGATATTTAAGGAATTTTGCAAGCATATTCATTGGATGCAATATAATGAATTGTGGGAAATTTCCCAAAAAAAATCAGGCAAATCTGCCTGATGCATCCTAACGCAATAGGCTTACTCCTCTTTCTGCTGCAGCTGCTGAACGTAGATGGCCTTCTTAATCGCTTCGCGACGCTGAACCGATGGCTTAATGAACGCTTGACGCGAACGTAATTCCTTCATTGTTCCAGTTTTTTCAAACTTGCGCTTGAAACGCTTAAGGGCTCTCTCAATGTTTTCGCCTTCTTTAATAGGTATTATTATCATGCCTTGTAAAGTTGATTTGTTTTTAACGAGGTGCAAAAGTATAACTATTATAATTTTTTTCCAAATTATTTGAATTTTATTTAAGGTAAATGATTGTTGATTTATTCTTCAAGCAAAATTTGACAAGAAATTTAAAAAAACAGAACAGGAAAAAGCAACAACTATTTAGGTAAAACTCAGGAAAGGATTTAGAACCGAGCCAAATACCCGAGGTGAACTTTTGCATTTTTCATATTTAGTTCCTGCCCCAGTCCTTTCCCTAAGGCATAGGAAAAGTTAAAAACTCCTCCTTTTGATACTATTTGAGCCCCTATTCCTACCGACCAAGGAAATGTATCGCTCCAAACGCCTAATGAGCTATACGATGCGAATCCTGAATCGTTAAAAACATATACATTAAGATTGCTCTGCAAACGAAGCTGTAACTCAGTGGTTAAGTATACGTAATATCGCGCAATAATTGATTCATCGTTAAAACCACGTATTGAGTTTGCCCCTCCAATAAGATAAGCTTCATTCTCAACAAAATTGTTATCGCCACGTGTAAACGTCATCGCTTCTCCTACAAGTTTATTGTGAATCACTAGCGAATTTTTATAAGCAGGGAAAAAACTTGTAACAGCCAATCCAGCTTCACCTATTGTTCGGGTTTTCATCTCTTCCGCGATTTGGTTTCCTTCTGCTTTTCGAGTACCTACGCCTACTGTGGCTGAATAGGAAAAAAGCGAAACAGGTAAAATTTCGTTGCTTGTGTTTTTGGAGGTTAAGCTAACCGTATAAAGTAACGTTTTGTATCCAGCGGTAAATGATGCATTGGAGTTTGTTGTTACTGATTGCTTATAGTTTACGCCAAGTCCAAGCTGATAATTTGAGGGCAACCTAAAATCGAAGGCAAATGAGGGGTTTATCGTTAAGTACGATGTATCGCGCCTAAAAAGGCTAAATGCGCCTCTAACCGAAATGTTTGTACCATAAACATAAGGCCATGATGTTGACATATTTAACCGCTGTGAGCCCTCGCCCATTGCTTGCCATCGAAGGCTATTTTGCTCACCTCGCTTAAAAACGTTAAGCAGATTCATATTAACATCGCCTGTTAGCTGTAATCCGCTACCGCTCTCACCCGAAGCAAAACCAACAATGCCTGAAAAACTACTCGCCGCCTTGTTGGCCAAGTAAGTATAAAGCCTTGCTTTACCTGGTGTAAACTCAACCTCCGTTGACTTAATGGTTGATATAAAACCAAGCTGATTAATTTGCTTGTCAATCGCTTCAACAAAACTTTCTTGGTATACATTGCCTTTACGAAACCTCAGCTGTGCTTCAATAAATGAACGTTTTACTTTTGCATCGCCTTTAATAAAAAGGGTATCGAAAACAATTTTTGGTCCAGGTACAATGCTACTTGTTGCTTCTATTTGACCATGAACAATTGCAACGTCGCTAAAATCCACAAGGGCAAAGGGGTAGCCACTATTTTCGAGAAATTGAATTGCCTGTTTCGACATGGATAAAAAATCGGGTTTAACGCTGAACCTACCCCGAACGTCTGGCTCTAATCCAATATTTTTGAAAATTGCCAACGTAAGGCTATCAGTATTTACTACACTAAAGGAGTATTCATCTCCTAAATACCCACTAGCCAAGGCACTTTCGCTTGTTACCGTTAGGCTGTCGATTCGAGCCTCAAGAAAGCCATTGCTGCGAATTTGCGATAAGCATTTGTAAAATGCGTTCTGTATAAGCAGCGTATCCTTTGCATTAATGCGAACAAAACACTTATGGTTCTTTTCAGCATCGGCAAATGCAATTTCACCCGCAATGTTTTGACCTGTAGCCCTTACTGCGAGCAAAAAAATTAGCAAATACAAGAATGATATTCTTTGAAACATAATGGCACAAAAAAAACACACCGTAAAGATAGCTAACTCTTTTTTGGTGTGTTTGGAAAAATTTAGGAGACCAAATGGTTACATCTCATTGTTCATAAATCCTTGATCGGACAATACCTTAAGCAACACCTTAGAAAACGTAACATTATCCTTTTTAGTGTACCTGTTATCGGTAAAGATTTGGGCTAACGTCTCCTTTTTGTTCTCTTTGAGTAATTCTTTTGTTAAGGGTAGCGCCTCTTTTGCCGCATAAATCTGGTCAATATCTCCATCTGAATAATCCTGATAAACTTCGCGATGTAAAACTGCGGGCAAGGGAAGCCTGTCAGTTAGCTCAGGGGTTTCATCGGGATAGCCAACCACTACCGTTGTAACGGGCACTACACCTTTAGGAAGTTTTAGCACATCAATTATCTTATCGGCAGTGTAGGTAGTTGTTCCTAAGTAGCAAATTCCTAAACCTTTATCCTCTGCTGCAATGCACACGTTTTGAGCAACTAAAAGAGCATCGATTGCTGCTGTAATGAACGAAAGGAAGTTATCGTAACCAGGAACTGCATTACGCTGCTGGCACCACTTGTTAAAACGGTTAAAATCGGCACAAAAGGTAAGCACTACTGGAGCCTGCTTCACCATGGGTTGATTGAAATGGCATGGGGCAAGCTGCTCCTTAATCTCGTTATCGGTAGTAACTACAATGCTATAAACCTGCATGTTTCCTGTGGTAGATGCCCTAACTCCTGCTTGCAGAATTTCATTTAAAATTGACTCCTCAATGGGAGTGGTTTTATACTTTCGAATCGACCTGTGGTTTAAAATTGCTTTCATAAGGCGTTTTGTTTAAATTTCTATCTATTAATGGTTTAAATACAGTAAAAACCAATGCGAATCGTCAATTGCAAATGGCTAATTTGCCAATGCAAAGGAAAGGTTTTTGACAAACAAATGCTCTTGTATTAATGGTGTTATACAGCAGAATGGTCTGAAAAACCGACAACAGCTTAGGTTTTCTAAATGTCTAAAACCACAATTTCGGTCCTTCGGTTTAATGCGCGGCCCTCTTGGGTTTGGTTATCGCCAATTGGCTTTGTTAATCCATACCCTTTCGACGATATTCTTGTTTGGTCGATACCATTTTCTGTAAGAAATTTAGCCACTGACATTGCCCTGTTCTCAGAAAGAACCAAATTATAGCTAGCTGTACCAACGCTATCGGTATGCCCACCTACCTCTATTTTAAGGGTTGGATTTAACCTGAGCAGTTCGAGGAGTTTTTGCAGCTCAACAATTGATTGGGGTTTTAAATCGTACGAGTCGGTTTCGAAAAAGATGTTACGCATAACCATTTTTTCGCCAACTCGTATTGGTGTTAGCTCAACATCCTTTTTAAACGGATTGGCAGCCGAGTGAATTCCCTTTAGGTTGAAGTTATGAGAGTGAAACAGGTAGCCTGGCGTTGAAACAAAGAACGCATACTGTCTGTTAGTGG
>CAZGQZ010000199.1:0-3883 GCA_964527985.1 uncultured Rikenellaceae bacterium
TTAGGCTAAGCCATAAATTATTGTGAAATAAAAGGTCGTTATTTTTGTACAGGCTACCTTCAATAATTCGCTTAAGCACAAGACTAACCGAAATGGGGTTGTAAATAACCCCAAAGGGGTTAACCATTGCAGGGAACTTTCGGGTTAGCATTGCCTCTCCAATATTCTCGGTAAAGCAAGAGCCTAAAAGCATTGTAGGGGTTTGGTAATCAATGCTAAAAGGGAACGGATTTATGTTAACAGGTGTGCGGAAAGAGTTACTCATAAAAAAACAGCTAAGAAGAGAGGTAAGGCTTTACTAAAGGATATAAAGTATAACCTCTCTTTTATTTAAATTACCTTAGTTTTCCAAAATTAAACTTAGCAACAAAACCATACATAGGTCGTTTTAAGTTTAGATCTCCAAATGCAGATAGCCCAATGCCCATTGTGTTGATAGGCTTAAGCATTATGTCAACCTCAAGGGGTAATGATGGAGACACAAAATTATTTTTTTCGTAGTGTCTTCCCCCTAAATCGAAAAATCCTTCGCTAGGTTCAGAATATAGATAATCTCCTCTGATTATACCCCCAGTTATTCCGAGACCTGCCGAAAAATATATCTGAAGGAACTTTGTTGAAAATCCCTTGCCAAGCATGAGTCCCATACTGAGATACCTTTCGGTGGGGGTTGGGCCAAATAGTTCAAACTCTTCGCACGTTATTGCTCTGAACTTATATAGGGTGCTGTCAGATATAAGATTAACGCCTAGGTTAATGGCAAAACCACTATTGTGGTTAGGAGACTGGTAGAATCCAACGCCTGCATCAACCCAATACCTATCTGTCTCCCAATTAATTTTCTGCCCAAATCCAGTTAATACAAACATTAGAAGTGTAATAAATATAAAACTCTTTTTTTTCATAGTTTTTTTAATTTTAGTTTATAATCTATAGTTCTTATTCAATATTTCCGCTAAGCCATTCTTTAATCATGTTAAACACCTCCTCTTTAACTGACTCGTTATGTAGTTCGTGATACATATCCTTAAATGGGATAAAGCTACAGGTTTGGCATTTCGATGCTAGCTGTGCCGAAGCTTCAAATGAGGTAACTGGATCGGCATCGCCGTGGACCAGCAGGAATGGTTTAGCAAGTTTTTCAATGTTATCTAGTGCAAACAGGCCTGCTTTATCAATTTCGGTTACAAGCCTTGGCGTAATTTTGCTATGGTTAAGCGGATCGGTCTTGTAGCGTTGCACCTCTTCGGCATCGTGGCAAATACCCTCGGGGTTTAGTGGTGCTTCGAGCTTTAACCCTGGTGCAATAACATTTAGCACTTTAACGGCGAAATTGAGTATTGCTGGGTTTTTTTTGGTTAGCTTAAGCCAAGGCGAAGTGGCAATAAGCAGCCTGAAAGGGTTGCTTTCGCGGAGTGCAAAGTTAATGGCAATGTTTCCTCCCATGCTGTGGCCGTAAAGTACGGTTGGTACAGAAGGAAATAGCTCGTTTGCCTTGTTGATAGCCAAATTCACTTCTTCCATAAAAACGGAATAGTTTTTCACATGCCCTCGTTTACCTTCCGATTGGCCATGGCCAAAATGATCCCATGTAAGAAATGCATAGTTGTGTGCAGTAAATCGCTCGGCCCAATGCTTATACCTTAGCGAATGCTCGCCCCAGCCATGGCAAAGGCAAATAACTGCCCTTGGGGATGCCGACGGAGTGGCGTACCACGCAAATAGCTTTTCGCCCGATTTAAGCGATAGAACAAATTCCTTTATTTCCATAGCAGTATAATTTTAAGGTAAATGTAATTAGAAATACTTCAATAATTATGGTTCGTTACAAAAAAATGCTAATCGGCAAAGGGGTTTTGAGGCTGATTGTGAAGTATAAATTACTGGTAATTAATGGGTAGTGGGCTATTCTGATGCAGAGTGCTTGGCATTCTCAATAAACCTTTTGTAGCCAGTTCGGAGGACAGGAGTATCGCTAAAGATACTGTTAAAACTCTCTTCGCTGAGGTTTAGTAGCTTGTTGGCATCAAGGCTTAATACCTCTTCTTTGGGAAGTAATGAGGAGAGTTTCTGTGGGGTTGCTTTACTGTTCCATGGGCAAACCTCTTGGCATATGTCGCAGCCAAAGCACCAACCGTTAAGGCTCTCTTGCTCGGTAGTTGTTAGGGAGCTTTTT
This sequence comes from uncultured Rikenellaceae bacterium, assembly GCA_964527985.1. Classification (GTDB taxonomy): domain Bacteria; phylum Bacteroidota; class Bacteroidia; order Bacteroidales; family Tenuifilaceae; genus Perlabentimonas. The sequence continues at coordinate 2,177 of CAZGQZ010000199.1, forward strand.
TTCTCAATGGTTAGGTACGATATGCACTTTTGCGCATCGATAATTTGCGGGGCTAAAATTGCCCCCGTGGGGCACGAGTCGATACACCGAGTGCAGCTGCCACAACGGTTTGGGATTGATGTACGCGACGGCTCAATATCTACATCTAAAATTAGCTCGCCGATAAAAGTGTAGCTGCCAAGCTTTGGGCTAATAAGCATGCTGTTTTTGCCAATCCACCCCAATCCTGCTTTTTGCGCCCATGCTCTTTCCAGTACTGGAGCCGAATCGACAAAAGCACGACCGTTAATTTCTCCAAAATCGGCTCGAAGCGAATCGAGCAGCTGCCAAAGCATCTTTTTAATTATGATATGGTAATCGGCACTCAGTGCATAGCGCGATATTTTTGGTGCTGTGGTTGATAATATGGGGTTTCCGGGGAAGTAGTTCAATAAAACGCTAATAACCGATTTTGCATTGGGCACTAGTAGCGTTGGGTCTAACCGTTTATCAATGTTTCGCTCCATGTACTGCATTTCGCCATGCATTCCTTTGCTAATCCATTCTTCGAATGGAGGTTGGTTCTCGGATAGCTTGTGGGCCGGACAAACTCCACAGGCATTAAATCCAATGCTAATGGCTAGCTGTTCAACGCTTTTAAAGGGTATAGTCAATTTCAGTCGGGTTTGGTTTTGCCAAAAATTCCAAGTTCTATTCGCTTACCTCTTTGAAGTAGTAGTGCAGCGTAAGGTTTTTAAGAATTTCCTCTCCAAATTTCTCAATATTAGGACTGCTGTAATTCCATTCGATGTGAGCCTTTACACCTTGTTTGTGAATGGCTTCCATAAAGTACATAATGGCCTTAACGTAAGGTGCATTCGATGGAGAAACTGATTCTAAAAGAATATCGAGGTGAACGTACCTTATGGTCGGGCTAATGAGCAAATCGCTTAGCCACTTAAGTATTGGACGGTAAAAGGCCATAGGGTTTGGGTGGTTGCATTGGCCCTTAATCACGAAATCGCCTGCGCTATCAATATAAATTAATGGCGATTGCGGCGTTTGCCCAATGCTAAGCTCTTTGGTGTATTCCTCGCATACAAGTGTGAAGGGGAATTTTGCAATCGACTTAAACTCTTCGCCCTCTTCCATCATATCCTCATCCTCAGAAAAGAAATACCAGTTTATGCTAAACCTCTTTTCCTTATCACTTTGCTTATTAAGCATCATTAGTATGCTCGATACCATAAGCGAGGTGGGCGTATCGTAAAAGCATAAATCGATGTTTATCTCGAGGCTACTGCTGGTGGTTTCAGCATAATTTTGTATCCATTCCTCAACCGGTTTTATTATTTCAACAACCGAATTTGGCGTTGATTTGCCAATGATAATGAGCTTGCCGTTATTTGCGGTGCCGTAAATAAAAGGGGTATTGTAAGTTGGCAAAAGCAGCAAGTTGCTCATTGGCATAGGGTTTAATAAAACCTAATGTGGTTAGGGCAAAGGTAGCAAGGTAATTGATATAACCTAAAACTTGCTTTGCCCTTTTTGTTTGATACGAATTTACACTACAATATTCACAATTTTATTGGGAACCACAATAATTTTCTTAGGGGTTTTACCATCGAGGTAGCGTGTGGTTTGCTCGTTGCTCATTACCATTTTTTCAACCTCATCTTTTGAGATGTTTAGCGGAATATCGAGCGTAAACCTTGTTTTGCCGTTGAA
>CAZGQZ010000199.1:3983-5141 GCA_964527985.1 uncultured Rikenellaceae bacterium
TTGAAATAAGCGCCACAGCTTGCGTAAAAATTTGAAAACGCCATCAATACCATTGGTATCCCAGGGTTTCGATTGTTCAAGTGGACCAAGGAACATCTCGTAAATGCGTAGCGTGTCGGCTCCGTACTTCTCAACAATATCATCGGGGTTTACCACGTTGTACATGCTCTTGCTCATCTTCTCAACTGCCCAGCCGCAGATGTACTTGCCATCCTCAAGGATAAACTCGGCATCGACAAACTCGGGGCGCCAAGCGCAAAACTTGTCTGTATTAAGCACATCGTTTTCCACAATGTTTACATCAACATGTATTTCGGTAACATCGTAGTTTTTACGTAGATTATAAGATACAAATTGGTTGGTACCCTTAACCCTGTAAACAAAGTTTGAGCGACCTTGAATCATACCTTGGTTTATCAACTTTTTAAATGGCTCGTTTTTGCAAACGTAACCAAGGTCGTATAGGAACTTATTCCAGAAGCGTGAATATACTAAGTGGCCAGTAGCGTGTTCTGTACCGCCAATGTATAAATCCACGTTTTCCCAATACTCGTTGGCCTCTTTCGATACAAGCCCCTTGTCGTTTTTGGGATCCATATAGCGAAGGTAGTATGCCGATGAGCCTGCAAAACCCGGCATGGTGCTTAGTTCGTAAGGATAGCCCTCGGCGGTTTGCCAATTCTTGGCGCGGCCAAGTGGTGGCTCACCCTTTTCGGTGGGCAGGTAGGCGTCAACCTCGGGTAGCTCAAGGGGCAGCTTATCCTCGTTTATTGCGTAGGGCAAACCATCCTTATAGTAAACAGGGAAAGGCTCGCCCCAGTAGCGCTGACGGCTAAAAATGGCATCGCGCAGGCGGAAGTTTACCTTACAGCGACCCAGCCCCTGCTTCTCAATATTCTCATTTATTGTGCGGATGGCCTCCTTCACCTCAAGGCCGTTAAGCATACCGCTATTTATCACTATTCCTTCTTTGGCATCGTACGATTCGGTCCATGTGGCAGGATCCGATGGCGTTTCGCCGGGTTGGCTAACGGTTTGCACTATGGGCAGGCCAAAGGTTTTGGCAAACACAAAGTCGCGGCTATCGTGTGCCGGAACGGCCATGATAGCACCCGTGCCATAGCCAGCCAGCACGTACTCGCTTATCCAAATGGGAAT
>CAZGQZ010000200.1:0-3329 GCA_964527985.1 uncultured Rikenellaceae bacterium
TCCAACATGCGTATATCTGCCGCGGCCGATAAAGTCTATTGATGTGGCGGTGACACCTATGCCTATACAAGTAGATTGACCTAAACCAACCTTGGTTAGCTGATCAACAGCCTCGTAGGTTAAGGTTCCTGAGCGCGATACAACACCAACGGTTCCCTTCTTATGGATAAAACCTGGCATTATTCCCACCTTAGCCTCATCGGGGGTAATAATTCCAGGACAGTTTGGGCCAATTAATCTTACAGCATCTTTCCCTTCAAGATAATGCTTTACACCTACCATTTGAGCAATTGGAATTCCTTCCGATATACAAACGATAACTTTAATACCAGCATCGGCAGCTTCCATAATGGCGTCGGCAGCAAAGGCTGGTGGTACAAATATTACCGATACATTTGCTCCAACTTCTTTAACACCCTCTGCTACTGTATTAAAAACGGGCAAGTCGAGGTGTTTTTGCCCACCTTTACCTGGCGTTACCCCACCAACTACATTTGTACCATATTCAATCATTTGTGAAGCATGGAATGTTCCTTCGCTTCCAGTGAAGCCCTGAACTAATACTTTGGAATTCTTATTAACTAGCACGCTCATTATGAATATTGTTAATTAAGAGTTAGGTTATCGTTTAAAAAAATCACTCACAAAGTTAGCAAAAACAGGTTTTCTGGCACACTAAAGCCCAATTAAATTAGCTTCACTTCTACGCCCAATACTTGAATTTTTTTAACTATGTGCAAAGGCGCTTCATTATCAGTAATTATGGTATCTACATACGACAAGTCACAAATTTTTCCAAATCCTCGTTTACCAAATTTAGTAGAATCGGCAAGAACTACCACTTTTTGTGCCGACTTAATCATACATTGGTTAAGCGATGCTTCTAGAGCATTTGTAGTGGTAAGACCGTATTCGGGGTCAATCCCGTCAATCCCAAGAAAAAGTGTATGACAGCTCAACCCTTCCATCATACGTTCGGCAAAGGGGCCTATGGCTGAATTTGAACTTTTTCGTATTACACCCCCAAGCTGATGAACTTCAATTTCAGGATTTGTATTCACTACTTGGCCAACATTTAACGATGCAGTGATTACCGTTAGAGGTTTTATCAATAAAGCATTTCTGGCAAATTCGAGCAAGGTTGAGCCTGATCCAATAATGATGCTATCGTTTGGTTTCACATACTGCATTGCTGCTTTGGCTATACGCTGTTTTTGTTCAACCCGAATCTTTTCCTTTTCATGAATATTCCTGTCGGAGATAAGCGGATCGGTTAACGATGCGCTGCCGTGTGTTCTATGCAAAAGGTTTCGTTCCTCAAGCAATCGCAAATCTTTTCGTATCGTAACCATTGAAACGTTTAGCTGTTCGCTCAATTCGTTAACGTTAACAAATCCTTGCTCTTTAAGCTTTGCTATAATGTACTGATGCCTTTTGGCTATACTCTTTGACATATAAAGTGTTTTACAAGTTACCAAAGCTATAAAAAAAATCTCGAAAAACATAACATATACAACAAACCCTAATATAGCAAAACGAAACTTTTCATAACTTTTAAACTTTCTTTTTCTTTCGTTTTATTTATTTGTATATATTTGCATCTATAATATAATTTCGTTTAGTGGCACTTTTAAATATATCAATTATGAAAAGGGAGCAGTATATTGAGCGCTTAAAGAAAGATAAGGAAGAATATGATTTTATTATAATTGGAGGTGGCGCAACGGGGATTGGAATTGCCCTCGAAGCATCAGCTAGAGGCTATAAAACCTTACTATTGGAAAGGTCCGATTTTACAAAATCCACATCGAGCAAAAGTACAAAGCTAGTGCATGGTGGAGTACGCTATCTAGCACAGGGCGACATAGCGCTTGTGCGCGAGGCATGCATTGAAAGGGGAAGGTTACTGCAAAATGCACCACACCTAGTTAAAAATCAACCATTCATAATTCCCACATTTAGCTGGTTTGATGAGCTTATGTATACGGTTGGGCTTACCTTTTACGACTTGCTAGCGGGGAAATACAGCTTAGGCCGATCGATGTGGATATCGAAAAAGAAAACAACAAAACATTTACCCACAATTAAAGAAGGCAAAATTACAGCGGGGGTTTTATACCACGATGGACAATTCGACGATTCACGTTTGGCAATTAATGCACTTCAGTCGGCTACGGAAAAAGGTGCAATTGCCATAAACTACATGCCAGTTTCTGGTTTACTAAAAAATGACAAGAATATTGTAAACGGTGTGGTTGCTACCGACGAAGAAACTGGTGAAGAATTTAGAATTTACGGAAAGGCAATTATTAATGCTACTGGGGTTTTTGCCGATGATATTCTGCAGATGGATAATCCTGAGAAACGTAAAACGATTAAACCTAGCCAGGGCATTCACCTTGTACTCGACAAATCATTTTTACCTAGCGACAGCGCGCTGATGATTCCCAAAACCGATGATGGTCGAGTACTTTTTGCAGTACCTTGGCAGGGTAAAATTGTGGTAGGAACAACTGATACACCAATCGATTCGCCAAACCTTGAACCAGTAGCACTTGACGAGGAGATTGAGTTTATTCTAAACACAATGGGTAAGTATCTCACAAAAAAACCTTCGCGCAGCGATGTCCTTAGCATTTTTGCAGGGTTAAGGCCACTTGCAGCACCAAAAAATGGTAGCGCAAAAACCAAAGAGATATCGCGAAGCCATAAGATATACGTTTCTAACACTCAACTTTTCACAATGATTGGCGGAAAGTGGACCACCTTTAGGCGTATGGCCGAAGACCTTGTTTCAAAAGTGGAATCAACAAAAAAATGGAATAAAACGAAATCTAAAACAAAAAACCTTAAACTCCACGGTTACAAAATCGATATTGATAATGATAACCCATTCAGCTTCTACGGATCGGATAGCAAAAACATTTCGGAGCTAATGAAGAACGAACCTGGAATGAATAGGCTAATAAGCAACCGATTAAACTTATATGCAGCCCAAGTTGCCTGGGCGGTTCGGGAAGAAATGGCTCGAACGGTTGAGGATGTTATTTCGCGTAGAGTCCGTTGCCTACTGCTTGATGCTCGCGAAGCCATACTCATTGCGCCTATCGTAGCCGAGATTATGGCCAAAGAACTTAACAAGGACGAAAACTGGCAAAAGCAACAAGAAGATAGCTTTGCTAAAATTGCGAGCAAGTACATACTTCGATAGTTTTGGAGTTTTGGTCTTACAATATAAATTTGAATCTTTGCTAGCGTACTTTACAATCACACCAAGTTAAATATGGAAAAATATATCCTAGCACTCGATCAGGGCACAACAAGTTCAA
>CAZGQZ010000200.1:3429-5134 GCA_964527985.1 uncultured Rikenellaceae bacterium
AAGTTAAATATGGAAAAATATATCCTAGCACTCGATCAGGGCACAACAAGTTCAAGAGCTCTCCTGTTCGATCATAATGGCAATATTTGTTCAGTTGCACAAAAGGAATTTACTCAGATATTTCCCAAACCCGGATGGGTTGAGCACGACCCCAAGGAAATTTGGTCGTCGCAAGTGGCAGTGGCAGCCGAGGCTATGTCAAAAATTAGCATTAACGGCACGCATCTTCAAGGAATTGGCATTACCAATCAGCGCGAAACAACTATTGTTTGGGATAAAAAAACTGGTGAGCCAGTTTACAACGCCATTGTTTGGCAAGATAGGCGAACATCGGCTTACTGCGATGAACTGAAGGAAAAAGGATTAGCCGAAACTATCCGCAGCAAAACCGGTTTGGTAATTGACGCATATTTTAGCGGCACAAAAATTAAATGGATACTGGACAATATTCCTGGGGCAAGAGCAAAAGCAGAGAAAGGTGATTTAGCCTTTGGTACTGTCGATTCGTGGTTAGTTTGGAAGCTAACCCAAGGTCGCAAACACGTTACCGACGTATCAAACGCTAGCCGAACAATGCTTTTCAATATAAATACGCTAAAATGGGATGCTGAGCTACTTTCGCTTTTTGATGTTCCACTGGCTATGATGCCTGAGGTAGCCTCATCGAGCGAAATTTACGAATACTCAAACACTACCTTTTTTGCATCTAAGGTTCCCATTGGAGGAATTGCCGGCGACCAGCAAGCAGCAATGTTTGGGCAAATGTGTGTTGACGAGGGAATGGTTAAGAATACGTACGGTACAGGATGTTTTATTCTCAAAAACACTGGAAGCAAACCATTCTTATCAAAAAACAATTTGGTTACAACAATAGCATGGCAGTTAAACGGAAAAGTTACATATGCTCTTGAAGGAAGCATTTTTATTGGGGGTGCAGTTGTTCAGTGGTTACGCGATGGGCTTGGAATTATTAGCTCATCGGCTGAAATTGAATCCTTAGCAGCCTTGGTCCCCGACAATGGCGATGTGTATTTTGTGCCAAGTTTTACTGGTATGGGCGCTCCCTACTGGGATCAGTATGCAAGAGGCGTAATGATTGGTATAAGCCGTGGCACAAACCGAAGCCACATTGCACGCGCTGCTCTGGAGGGCATTGCATACCAAACTATGGACGTGATGAAAGCCATGGAAATTGACACGAATATGCAGATTACCGAACTTAGGGTTGATGGTGGAGCATCGGCAAATAACCTGCTTATGCAATTTCAATCCGATATATTGGGCATTCCTGTAATTAGACCCGAGGTTGTTGAAACTACAGCCTTGGGGGCAGCATATCTTGCCGGTTTATCAACCGGCTTTTGGAATAGCATTGATGAGCTAAAAAGCCAATGGAAGCTAAATCGTAAGTTTTCACCAATGCTTAAAGCTGAAGAAGTTAACGGCCTAAAAACAAAATGGGCCGATGCGGTTGAAAGAGCAAAATCGTGGTCGAAATAACCTAAAGAAAATGGGCTTGCACAACTTAAATGCAAGCCCATTCTATCTTAAAATAATCTATCGGTACCTTTTAGGTATTCATTGCACCACAAACATTAATTACCTGACCGCTAATATAACTAGATAAATCTGAGCCCAAGAATACGGTTACGTTAGCAACATCTTCGGGGGTTCCTCCTCTATGCAAAGGTATCTTCTTAATCCA
>CAZGQZ010000201.1:0-5098 GCA_964527985.1 uncultured Rikenellaceae bacterium
AAATCGTTAACTACAATTCCATAGCCAATCCTATGAATTCTATTTGCGGCTTTATCGATTCTTGGTGAAAGTATTGTACCTAGAAGTTGGGCACTAATAAAATGTGCTGCCAACCTGTTTAATTTGTAATTATTTAATGTTGAATGCTCAATGGCATTTTTTGCTGCGAAAGCAGCAGATTCGAGAATATGCTTTAGCATGGCAATATGCACCTCTCTTTGCGTTTGAATGCTTTCGATTTCAACAATTGATGCTGCAATCAATTTATTAACTTCGTAAAATCTAAACTGTTTTAGTTCAACCCTAGTTCCTTTACGAAGCCTTTTCATTTTCTGGGAAATATCTCTTAAATCATTCTTCGTTAGGATGTTTCTATAGGTAGGTTTTTCATTCAGGTCAGGTAAGTTTCCGAGGGAAACAAAATCGTTGGAAATAACAGAAATTCCAATTTTATTAAATTTTTTTGCACGAATATCAAAATACCATGCCACGGGGTATAGAAGAAACTCGGACCAAACCAGAATGTTGGAAACGAACAACGATTTGCCGTTGGTTAAATCAGCATACAGTTTCCTTCTTTCCCTATTTACAGCTCTTGCTTCATGGAAATGTTCTCGGAATCCGCTCATTTATTTCTTTGGTTCAAAGTAGCTCCGAAATATACTAGTAGTAACCCATTAGCACTCGATCCCACCTAACATCATCAAAAATTGTGTAGGCGTAGTAGGCGCAGGCAAGGGAAAAAAGCGTTTCCCTAATTTCATTAGCACTATTATTATGGGTTGGAAAATGAGCATTGTAGTTTGTATGAAGCCAAAAAAGTAGTAGCGAAACTGTAATTGTAAGCATTACAGAAATAAACTCGTTGTGCTTCGATAGCCCAAAGGAGCGTAATGCAAGATAAATTAATGGAACATATAACAGGTGATAAAAATCGAGGTGAACCTGATTGTACTGATGGTAGAAAGGAAGTATGGCAAAGGCCATAATTATGTGTACATCGGGTAGTTTAATCCCCAAAAAGGTTGGACGTTTTAGCAAAATCATTAAAGCTGAAAAGTATACAAAAAGTATGGTAAGCCTATCGACCAACCTATCGAAAAACATTTTATCGATGTTATGAACGTTAAGTTCATCCTGACCGTTAATTTCCTGAAGGTAATCGGGCGTAGCAAAGCCAAAAACTCTTTGTCCCCAGCTAATTTCTTCGAGCGAAGCCGAAAAAAACAGCAATCCAATAATAACAAGAATTAAACATGAATAGAATTTCCTTTTCTTCTCAATTAATGCTGTAACTCCAGCAGCAACAAGAAATACTCCGGTAATAAGCAGCAGCAAAAAACCCAAATATTCTATTAGCCTGTCTTCACGGGTGATACTTGCATACAATTCACTGTTAAACAATAGGATAAAACTAAAAGCTGCAATTGCAGCCATGAACCAAAGAAGAAAAGTATAGGATGAATTCGTTTTCATTTTAACATAGTATTAATTTTAAATTGCACGAGTAAGTATCCGTTCAACTCGTTCGGCATCAATGGTTTTGTTCTCCCCAAGTTTCCATTTTCGTTGATAAAATCGATTAAATATTGGGCTAAGCTTTTCACCATCTATTCCGTATTCTGAAAGTTTGGTTTTAATGTTCATTGAAATGAAAAACGATTCTGTTCTTTCAATGGCCTTTTCGATACGTTCATCCTCAGAGCCCTCGCTTATTCCCCATACTCGTTCTGCATACTGCAGAAGTTTGTCATTCTTCTCATTTTTGGTTTCACGAAGTAGCGAAGGCAGTACAATGGCAAGCGTAACTGCATGATCGAGATTAAAGAAGGCTGTAAGTTCGTGCCCAATCATGTGTGTTGCCCAATCGGATGGAACGCCAACGCCAATTATTCCATTAAGCGCCATGGTACAAGCCCACATCATGGATGCACGCAAATCGTAATCGTGTGGCGATTTTAAAACTTTTTCTCCAATTTCAACAAGCGTTTGAAGGAGTCCCTCGGCCCACCGATCTTGAACTGGCGAAAAAACAGGGTAGGTTAGGTACTGCTCTACAACGTGAACGTACGCATCAACTATGCCGTTCGAAACTTGGTTTAATGGTAACGAGTAGGTAGTTGCTGGGTCGAGAACCGAAAACTTTGGGTAAAGCAGCTGACTTCCAAAGGCAAACTTCTCGCCGGTTGAGATACGGCTTATAACTCCACCTGAGTTCATTTCGGAACCTGTTGCTGCAAGGGTTAAAACCGTTCCAATGGGTACTGCTTTTTCAATGGTTACATCTCTCCCGCCAGTTAGGATGGTCCATGGGTCACCATTAAAATGTATGGCGGCAGAAATAAACTTTGTTCCATCAATTACAGAACCACCGCCAACCGCCAGTAGAAAATCCACCCCCGAGCTACGTGCTAGCTCAACTGCTTTCATTAAAGTTTCATACTTGGGATTTGGCTCAATACCTCCAAACTCAATAAATTGGTAACCTTTTATCGCTTCAACAACCTGATTGTAAACACCGTTGAGTTTAATGCTGCCACCACCGTATGTTAAAAGAATTTTGGCGTCAGCAGGAATCTCATTTGCAATGCTTACAATTTCACCTTCACCAAAAAGGATTTTTACCGGATTATAAAATTCGAAGTTCATCATAGCCTTAAATTTTCAATGTTAACTATCTATACCCTTATAAATCAATCTACTTCTTCGCCATGCAAAAATACTGAATGCAAAAAACAATGCTACAGCAATGTAAGTCCATTTTGGAACTGGAACCGATTCGCCACCAGCATAGCTATGTAATCCCGAAAGATAATAATTTACTCCAAAGTAAGTCATCAAAACTGATGCAATTCCTAAAATTGACGCAAAATTAAATGTGAAAAGGTTTCGAAAATTTGGAATTAGCCGCATATGAAGAATGAATGTGTAAACCAGAATTGTTATAAAAGCCCACGTTTCCTTTGGGTCCCAGCCCCAGTAGCGCCCCCACGACTCGTTTGCCCAAACGGCTCCAAGAAACGAACCAATGGTTAGCAGATACAAACCAATGGTTAGGGTTAACTCGTTAATTACCGATAATTCATCAACCTGCCTTTTAACTATATTAATATTACTTTTTGTTTTTAGTGAAATAAGCAAAAGATTTATTAAACCTAGAAACGCTCCAAGTCCTAAAAATCCGTAACTTGCTGTTATTACAGCAACATGAATGGTGAGCCAATACGATTTTAACACGGGAACTAGGTTTGTAATTTCTGGATCCATCCACGATAAATGAGCCACAAAAAGGGTTAACGTGCTCAGCAAGGCAGTAGCCGGAAGAACCACCCTGCTTCGCTTTGTGAAAATATAGCCAGCTAGCATGGTAGCCCAAGCAACGTAAACCATCGATTCGTAACCATTGCTCAGGGGCGCTCTTCCTGCAATATACCATCGCAGAGCAATACCAAACGTGTGAAATATAAAACCAAAAAATAATAAAATGCTACAAACATTTGAAGGTATTCCTATCCACCTACGTGAACTAAAAATGCTTATAAACGAAAGTACCAGAAGAGTGAACCCGAGTAATCCATAAATTGGGATAAGTCTTTCGAAAGGTAAAAGCCTATTAACTAGTACCTCCGATTCTATTTTTAATTCTGAAGGAATTATTTCAACAGCAACGGTTTTCTGAAAAACTTTCAGTTGAACTAAAAGCGAATCGGCTTTCCCCCACTCCCCTGTTCTACAGGCATTTCTTACCTGTGCAATGTAGTTTGAAAACAGTTCGGATTGTTTACATACATCACTACTATCCTGTTGATCAGAAATTTCAGCCATTGTTTGCCACTTAACATTCGTCTTTTCCCGATCGGGAAAAAATTGGGCTAGCTGACCTGAAAAAACCATGTAAAGCACATTAACACGCTCATCAACTTTAATAATATCCTTTTGCAGCGGAGTTCGTTGAGCAGGTTTAACCGCAAACGACTGCTGTATTAAGCTGGCCAACTTATAGCTTCCGTTTTTTTCGAAATCGAAAAAATTCATAAAGGCTGCGTAGCTGCCTTCAACTCCTGCTAATTGTTTTAGCTGTGGATTTGAAACTTTTAGCACAGGCACATGCTGCCAATGTTCTGGAAACGAAATCATTCCCAAGAATACTTGCTCGGCGCTAAAACCTTCAAAACTATTCGAACGATTCAGCTTTCGTAGCGTTTCACCTGCCAGCGTGCTAACGGGTTTAACTCTTCCTCCCTTATCCTGAACTAACAAACCACTAAATTTTCTGGCATGCTCTGATGAAGGAATAATTTCTGATAAACTTGGTTGTTGAGCCCAGGAAGTGGAACTAAAAAGAAGTAGGAAAAATGCAGCAACTACTGATCCTTTCCGAGAAAGTAAACTTCGAAAACGGCTACCGGAAGCAACCAAAGCCCAAACCATTCCAATAATCATAACTAAATAGCCGAAATAAGTAATTGCTGTTCCAGCAAAATCGTTGTTCACCGAAAGGTATGTTCCCAACTCATCATCATCGTACGAACTTTGGTATAATCGAAAACCTTTATAATTCAGTATGTTATTCATAAAAATGCTGAACGGTATTGAAACGCCCTTCTCGCTATCGATAACCGTTACGTTTGAAATAAACGATGATGGGCTGCTCGAACCAGGATAACGCTCAAGTGTAAAGTTGTTAAGTTTTACCCGAAAGGGTAAAGCAATAGTTTTAGGACCGTACTTAAATCCTATTCTAATTCCACCTATATCAAAGAAAACGGGTTTTTGGGTTACTTCTGTTTTAGGCACAAATACTTCCTTTAATTTACCATTCACAGAAACTTCAAGATGCAACACATCGCTATCAAAAACCAGTTTGCTATTCGGTTTTAGCGTATTGTGCGGGATGAAATTTAGCAGCGAATATTCGATTTTATGATTATTTAATCTTACCGAAGATTTGAGCCTGTTCCGAGTTACCATGGAAAAGTTGGCCAGCTTGCTGTCAATCATTGAGCTATCAGCATAAAAAGTTAACCACAATTGGTTTGATGTGAATTCCGAAACTGTTTCGCCTTCGCGAATATGGAGCGTTCCTTCCTGAGCAAAA
>CAZGQZ010000202.1:0-3164 GCA_964527985.1 uncultured Rikenellaceae bacterium
GTTTGGTAGTTAAGCTGATTACTCATCTCGCTAAACGATGCTACGCTAATGCTCAATCGTTTTTGCTTTCCTACAAGCACAACCTCATCGCCTGGCTGCACGTTAGGTATATCGGTTACGTTTACGCTCATAGTGTTCATGGTTACGGTACCCACAACGGGTACACGCTTTCCTCTGATTAGCACACGCCCCGTATTACTAAGCGACCGGCTAAACCCGTTGGCATAGCCAACTGGGACAATGGCAATTTTTACCTTTTTATTGGCCATGTATGATGTTCCGTAACCAACAAAGTCGCCCGAGTCAACCTCTTTTATGGTCATTACACGCGATTTCCAGGTAATTACTCTTTTCAAATCCGAATCTTTAGCCTGATTTCGCTTAAACTGATAGATGTATGTTTCTTGGCTAGGCCAAAACCCGTACTGAGCAATCCCAACCCGTACCATGTCCATAATTGATTGTGAGTAGGTAAGCGTTGCTGCCGATCCGGCAGTATGCCTGTAATTTGGTTTAAGCTCATGCCGATTGAAGTACCTTACAAACCTTCGATACTCCTGTATTTGTTTCATTACTCGATAAAAATTTGTGATACTCTCGGCTCCTGCGTAGTGTGTACACAAGCCCTCAAACTTAAAATGGGCTATATTATCTTTAAGTAAACCAACAACTTGAGGTAGCAAATCGTATTCAATACCCGTTCGGTGAAAACCCGTTTCGGCCTCAAGGTGTATTCGGGCTGGTTTACCAATTCGCTTTGCCAGCGCTAAAGCTAGTTTAAGCCTTTCAGTATCGAAAACGTAAAACTCTATCTCATTCTCAATGGCCCACTCAAGCTGTTCGTCGCTTAGATAGCCCATAATCATAATATCCGATTTTGGGCTAGCAACCTTAAACACATCGAGAGCCTCGCTGGCCGAAAACACTGAGAAATGGTTTACCTTGGCCTTTTCGGCCAGGGGCACAATCATTTCAACACCATGCCCGTATGCGTTTCCTTTTACTACGGATGATATGCGTACATCTTTGCCAACAATTTTTCGTAAATACTTAATATTATGCTTATAAGCCGATTTGCTAATTTCGATATAAGAAGTTTGATCCATTATGTACCTCTCTTTTAATACGAATATCTACTAGTTAAAACCCAACAACTCCTCAACTATTCCTAGAAAAATGCTGATTGAGGGTTCAATTATCTGATCTGGAAAATCGTAATCCTCATTGTGCAGCTGCGGATGATTTTTACCCGATCCAATGCCAAATAAGGCCGCTTTGCTAATCTGTGTGAAATGGCCAAAATCTTCGCTCCAGCGAAAAGGTTCATGGAGGTTATGAAGTGAAATGTCCTGTTTACTTGCCGAATTGGCTATGGCACTAACGCACTCCTGATTGTTAACTGTTGCCGGAAACTCTTCGGTATATTCAATGTCGCATTGAAGCTTGTGCTCCTTACACACGTTGCGTATTGTCGATTCTACCTCGCGTTTCAATTTCTTCATATCTGAATCGAGATAGGTTCGAAGGGTTGCCATTAAGGTTGCATTGCCTGGTGTAGTGCCAAAGGCAATTTCGCCTAGCTTAGCATGAATTATTGTGAGAAGAGAAAAATCATCGAAATCATTTTGAAACTTATTTATGAAGTTTAAACCCAGAATGATTTGAGCCAGAGCCTTGTCGGGATTATTTCCATCCTCAGGATGGGCTGCATGCGACGATAAACCCTTAATTTTAACAATTAATCCTGTTGATGCTGATGCAAAAGTATTCTCCTTAATAAAAACTTCGCCTCGTTCAAAACCTGGTAAGTTGTGCAATGCGAATGCATAGTCTGGTTTTACTATCTTAAATTTCGGATCGTCGATTACGGCAGCGGCCCCTCGACCAACTTCCTCAGCAGGCTGAAAAAGGAGAACCACCTTACCCTTAGCAAGCGAAACTTGGCCAAGCATATGGGCTACGCCTGTAAGTATGGCCGAATGGCCATCGTGGCCACACAGGTGGGCAACATCTTTTACGGTTGAACGGTACTCAAACTGGTTCGATTCCTGAATTGGCAGGGCATCCATATCGGCACGAAGGAGTATGGTTGGGCCATCGTTACCTGAGCTATAAACTGCAGCCACTCCGTACCCTCCAATGTTCTCAACAATTTCAGAGGGATTGGTTGATTCTATAAAATCAATAATGGTTTTGCTTGTTACGCTCTCGTTACCCGATAGCTCGGGAAAATGGTGCAAGTGTTTTCGAAATTTAATTAGCTTTGATAAAAGTTCTTTTGGTATTTGCATTTGCATCTTTTTTTGAAAAATGACAAAATACTTATTTTTACAGAGAGTTCCAAACGGTGTAACCTCTGTAGTAGATTGGTAGCTGCATGACATATAATTAAAAATTATACAAATGAAAAATATAATTGAAAGTGTTACCGAATCGCTAGATGGGACAAACCAAAACATCTACCCATTCTTCCCATACCTCCTCCAAGATTTAAATGAGTTCGGAACCGATCCCAAAACCGTTAGCAAGATTATTGGTAATAATTTAAAAGATACTAAGCTACTTAAGGTCCTCGATTTAGGTTGCGGAAAAGGTGCAGTATCGGTTCGTTTAGCCAACGACTTTAGCTGTAAGGCTGTTGGCATTGATGCTATCCCCCAGTTTATTGAATCGGCCAAGCAACTTGCCAAGACTATGGGAGCCGACCAAAACACAACTTTTATTCAAGGCGATATACGAGAACTTTACTCAAACTTTAAAGGATTTGACATTGTTGTTCTAGGTGCAATTGGCCCAGTGCTAGGAAATTTGTATGAAACGTTAGAAAAAGTATCAACTTGCCTCAAACCATTAGGGTATGTTGTTCTCGACGATGGTTATCTCATTGATGATAGCTCGATGGAAGATGAAATTTACTCAACCCAAAGCGAGTTTTACGAGCATATTAATAGGGCAAGGTATACTACTGTAGATAAAACTATATTCGCCCCCAAAGAGATGAGGGAACAAAACAGGAGCATATTCGATTGTATTTTAAAACGCGCCCATGAGCTAATAAGCATGTATCCTCAAAATGCTCCTGTCCTCAAAGAGTATATTTCAAATCAGGAAAAAGAAAACCACGCACTTGAAAATAGCCTGAGGTGTGGAGTTTGGCTGCTCCA
>CAZGQZ010000202.1:3264-5077 GCA_964527985.1 uncultured Rikenellaceae bacterium
AAAAAGAAAACCACGCACTTGAAAATAGCCTGAGGTGTGGAGTTTGGCTGCTCCAAAAGCAATGATTATGGTTTACGAATATTCCTCAAAGCTAAACAAAATATGACGCTAGCTGTTACATATAAAACTAAATTTGTAACCTAAATAATGAATTATGAAAACATTAGCATTTATTATACTACTAACAAGCGGCTTCGCATTTACATCTCAAAGCCAATCGCACTTTACCTTTCCCGAACTACCCTACAGCTACGATGCCCTTGAGGTTTTTATTGATAAAACTACAATGGATATCCACTACAACAGGCACCATAAAGGGTATTTCAATAAGTTTACTGCCGCTGCCGATGAACATGAGCTTCACACAATGACCATGGAACAAATATTTGCCAAGGTTAGCGATTACCCTGTAGCAGTTCGTAATAACGGCGGCGGATACTATAACCACAACCTGTTTTGGGAGGCAATGTCGCCCAATGGTGGTGGCCAACCCAGCGGCGATCTAATGAAGGCAATTGAGGATGCATTTGGAAATTACGATGCATTTGCAAAAGAATTTGAGCGTGCTGCAACCAGCCGTTTTGGTAGCGGATGGGCCTGGCTATCAGTAGATGCAAACGGAAAACTTTTCGTATCGTCAACCCCTAATCAGGACAATCCGCTAATGGATGTTGTTGAAAAAAGAGGCACACCAATCCTTGGCCTCGATGTATGGGAACACGCCTACTATTTAAATTACCAAAATAAGCGCGGCGATTACGTTAGCAATTTTTGGAAGGTTGTGAACTGGGAAGTCGTACAACAGAATTACGCTAAGGCAGTAAATAAATAAGAAATACTACTGAATAAAAACACATTAACGAGCCACAGGTTGCCTGTGGCTCGTTTTTTTGTTCCCTTAGTTCTACTTAAACCCTTAATGCACATTTACTGATTTTAAACATAACATACGTTTGCAGAACGTATATATTAAGTTGCTATATTTGTCTTTTGGCGGTTCGAATCTATCGACCCGCTTCATTTGTTTTAAACCCTAAAGAACAATGAAACAGATTGACCTAACAGCCTACGGCATTGGCGAAGCCGAAGAAGTATACTACAACCCCAGCTACGATTTGCTATACCAGCACGAAACCGATCCTAAGCTAAAAGGATTTGAAAAAGGATATCAAACTAAACTAGGTGCCATAAACGTTGATACCGGAATTTTTACCGGGCGTTCACCTAAAGATAAATATATTGTTCGCGAGCCAAACTCGGAGAACAATGTTTGGTGGGCCGAAAAAGGGAAAAAGAGCTCCGACAACAAACCCATTACCCCCGAAGTATGGGAACATCTTAAAAAGATAAGCGCAGAGCAGCTTACAAGCAAAAAGTTGTACGTTGTCGACTCGTATTGCGGAGCAAATGAGGATACCCGTTTAAAGGTAAGGTTTATTGTGGAGGTTGCCTGGCAGGCTCACTTTGTAAAGAACATGTTCATAAGGCCTTCCGATGATGAGTTGGAAAATTTTGATCCTGATTTTGTGGTGCTAGTTGCCTCAAAAACTGCAAACCCTAAATGGAAGGAGCAAAACCTAAATAGTGAAGTTTACGTAGCTTTCCACCTAACCGAGCGCATGGCTGTTATTGGCGGAAGTTGGTACGGTGGCGAAATGAAAAAGGGAATCTTCTCGGTAATGAACTACTACCTGCCGCTTAAGGGGATTGCTGCAATGCACTGCAGTGCAAATGTTGGAAAAGAAGGCGATGTGGCCATCTTCTTTGGTTTATCGGGCACCGGAAAAACAACCCTCTCGGCCGATCCAAACCG
>CAZGQZ010000203.1:0-3508 GCA_964527985.1 uncultured Rikenellaceae bacterium
AGCATATCTGCCAATGGAAAAATTGAGCCAGTTATTGAAGTTAAGATTAGTCCCGAAGTATCTGGCGAAATTATTGAGCTGCCAGTTAAAGAAGGAGATAAGGTTGAAAAAGGTAAACTTCTATGCCGAATAAAACCCGACACCTATATTTCAATTCGTGAACGGGCCGAGGCAGCTGTTAACTCATCAAAGGCTCGTTTGGCTCAGGCTCAAGCCCAGCTACAACAATCGGAATTGGCCTTTAATAGGAATAAAACGCTATTCGAACAGAAAGCAATCTCAGAGTCGGAGTTCGAAAATGCTCGAACCTCGTTACAAGTTGCCAAGGCCGATGTTAATGCCGCACTTTATAACGTGAGTAGCGCTGAGGCATCTCTTAAAGAAGCCAAGGAAAACCTTGCTAAAACAACTATTTACGCGCCCATGAATGGTACCATATCAAAGCTTAGCGTTGAACTAGGCGAGAGGGTTGTGGGAACAGCGCAAATGGCTGGTACAGAAATTCTTCGAATTGCCGACTTAACCCGCATGGAGGCTAGGGTTAGCGTTAATGAGAACGACATTGTAAGAGTAAAACTTAACGATACATCGCTAATTTATGTAGATGCATACCCCGATCAGAATTTCAAAGGAATTGTTACTCAGATTGCAAACTCTGCAAGTGTTACAGGTGTTGCTACCGATCAGGTTACAACTTTCGAGGTTAGAATTCTTTTAATGGAAAATTCCTATACACACTTGGTAACCGACAGAAAACCCAACCCATTCAGACCGGGCATGTCAACAACTGTAGATATTCAAACAACCACTAGGTATAATGTGCTTTCGGTACCAATTCAAGCCGTTACAACACGCTCCGATTCCGTATCTATAAATGCAGGCAGCCTTTCTGAAGAAAATGAAAACACCACAGAACAGGCTGAAAAGAGTAAGCTGAAGGAGGTAGTTTTTATTGCAAAAGGCGATACAGCGTCAATGGTATATGTTAAAACCGGAATTCAGGATAACAGGAATATTGAAGTTCTCGAAGGCTTAACCGATAGCGTTGATGTTGTTGTTGCGCCTTTTAGCGCAATTTCCAGACGTTTGCAAGATGGAAAGCTAGTAAAGAAAGTAACCCAAGATAAGCTGTTCCAAAAGTAGCTGTTTGCACATTTTTAAATGAACACAATTTTATGCATTGAAACAGGTACTACTACATGCTCTGTTGCGCTTGGGCAGAATGGCGAGCTAATTGACTTTGAAGAAAGCCACGACCCAAACAATAACCATGCAAAGTACCTAACGCAGTTTATCAGCGCATTGCTTAAGCGGCATAGCCTTTCAGCAAAAGAGTTGTCAGCAGTATGCGTTGGCAAAGGGCCAGGCTCTTATACCGGCCTTCGCATTGGTGTCTCTGCAGCTAAAGGGATTTGTTATGGTGCAGGAGTTCCGTTGGTTGCAATAGGTAGCCTCGAAGCAATGGCTCAGGGAGCAATTTCTAAAATAGCAAAAGAAGAGGTGGCAATACCCGATTTTTTATGCCCAATGATTGATGCACGGAGAATGGAGGTTTACACACAACTCTTCACCCCGAATGGCACTGCACAATCTGAGGTTGAAGCCATGATTCTCGATGATTCGTCTTTTAGCTCACCGCTAGCCAATAGTAAAATCTTGTTTTTTGGCAACGGATCGAGCAAAGCCAAGGATTTGTTAAAGTCGGCAAATGCTCTGTTTTTAGATGATTTTTTACCCTCGGCACGGTTTATGATATCTCTTGCAGATAAATTGTATAACCAAAGCAAGTTTGAAGATGTTGCCTACTTTGAACCATTTTATCTTAAGAACTTTGTTGCAACAGTTGCTAAAAATAAGGTTTTGGGGCAAAATAAGTAAGCCTTATTGTTCGCTTTTTTTCCTTTTAGCATTATCGGTTGGTGCGGCATTTGGACAACGCCACGAAGCCTTTAAGGTTGGAGAAAAGTTGGTTTATTCAATCCATTACGGTATTGTCAAGGGAGGGAAAGCCGTCCTTGAAGTTAAAGAAGGAACCTACAACGATAAAAAGGTTAACCATTTATACCTAAATGGGAGAACAGTGGGACTGCCCGATAAGCTATACAGCGTTAATGATACCTACGAAAGTTTTACCGATCCTGAAACCGATTTGCCCTACATGGCAATCAGGGATATTAAAGAAGGGCGATACACAAAGTACACCGAACAAACTTTTGATCATTGGACGCGTACCGATTCCACAATAGTATACAGTACCGATACGGGCGAAAATTTAGCACCCAAGGATTGCAACGATATACTATCCGCTTTCTATTACCTACGAAATCATCATTTTCATAAACCCTTAAAAAAGGGCGATATCGTGGTAGTTGAAACCTATTTCTCCGACGAGCTTTATACCCTTAGGGCACGATTTATGGGTTACGAGACCATTAAAACCCGTCTGGGAAGGGTTAATTGCATGAAGTTTATACCTGTTGTTATTACGGGTAGGGTTTTTAAAAATGAGGACGATATGATTATCTGGTTCTCAAACGATCGAAACTTTGTGCCTATTCGTATTCGGTTTAATATCTTTTTAGGAGCAGTTTATTGCGATTTGGACGAGTATAAGGGTTTAAAACATCCCTTCGAAGCCATCCTTAAGTAGCAGGTTTTGCAAGCTTTATGATAAAAAGTTCCTATTAATGCTGCTGAAAAAAATCAAATTGCTATTTTTGCTCCCGAAAAAAAATAAAAACTATGGCTACAACAGCAGATTTCAGAAATGGTCTTTGTATCGAATACAATGGGAAATTATATAGTATTGTACAGTTTCAACACGTTAAGCCTGGAAAGGGTGCCGCATTTGTTCGTACCAAGCTAAAAAACCTCGAAAACGGTAAGGTAATTGAGAACACTTTCAACGCAGGTGTAAAAATTAATACAGTTCGTATTGAGCGTAGGCCATATCAATTCCTTTATAAGGACGATACCGGATACCACTTTATGCACCAAGAAACCTTTGAGCAAATTATGCTTAATGAGGCTCAGGTAGAGAATACAGATTTGTTTAAAGAGGGACAATACGTTGAGATAGTTGTTCATGCCGAAAACGAAACCGTACTTTCCTGTGAACTTCCACCTTTTGTTGAACTTGAGGTAACCTATACCGAGCCTGGACTAAAAGGTGATACAGCATCCTCATCAGCACTTAAACCGGCAACCCTCGAAACCGGAGCTAGCATTAATGTTCCATTGTTTATTGAGATAGGAGAAAGAATAAAGGTTGATACCCGAACTCGTGAGTATTCCGAAAGGGTTAAGTAAGAAGAGTGTTTTTTATACTGATGCCACTTTTTTCTTTAAAAAAGAAGTGGCATTGTTATTTTATGTAACTTAAACACTAGTATTAAGGTATAACAAGTTTAGCTATTATACTGTAACCATTAACTCATAGTATGTCGTTTACCTCGTCGAAAAGGCTAAAGCTAAGTACTTTTAAGCTTAATGCACTACTTGCAATGGC
>CAZGQZ010000203.1:3608-4977 GCA_964527985.1 uncultured Rikenellaceae bacterium
ATACCAGTAATTCAGAACAATGTACCTTTGGCTTATGTGCTTATTGCCGATACCAAAGAGGAGGCAAAAGGGGTGAGTGCAACTATTAAGCACTTGAATTTTGTTCAAACCCTCTCAATAATCATATTTGTTGCCATTGAGAACCTAAGGCTTTTCCATAAAACCTTGGAGCAGGAAGCCATGAAAAAGGAACTTGAGCTTGCATCGAAAATGCAAAACCTGCTAATTCCTAATCAGGATAACCTTCCACAAACAGCTGAGGTAAAAATCCATTCGTATTACCATCCACACTCCGAGGTGGGTGGCGATTTTTTTGATGTTATTCCGCTTGAGCGAGGCGAAATAGGATTTTGTATTGCCGATGTTTCTGGAAAAGGAATGGCTGCAGCAATTCTAATGTCAAACTTTCAGGCAAACTTAAGGGCATTATTTACTCACGATATTACGCTTACAGGCTTAGTTGAGAAGCTGAATTCACGAGTTTTGGAGACTGCCAAAGGTGAACGCTTTATCACCATTTTTATAGGTAGGTACAATCCAACTCGTAAAACCTTAGAGTACATAAATGCAGGGCATAATCCTCCAGTTTTTTACGATAGTAAAACCCAGCAAATAGCCCTTTTAACCTCTGGTTGTGTTGGACTTGGCATGATTGACGATATCCCAGTAATGAGCGTTGGTTCGCTAAGGCTAACTTCTCCATCAAGGCTAATTTGCTATACCGATGGGTTGGTTGAGTATAATCAGGGAGATAAGGTTATTATGGATCATAGCCTTATTGAGCAATGCATTGCCGAAGATAAGTCGGTTAAGAACGCAGTAGAGAGTATTGTTCAAACTCGAATTAACCAGCAAGAAGCCAATCAGATTGAGATTTTCGACGATATATCTATCCTAGGTTTCGACTTTAGCTAGCAATTGTTTTAGCTATATTCTTGTAATGGTATTCAAGCGCAAGTATTATTGCCATTGATCCCCAAAATGGTGCTGCAATCTTATCCATGTCGAGAAAGTTATTCAAAATACCATGGAAAACATAGCCAACTAGCCCCATTAAGCATCCTATAATGATGTTACGATGTTCACGGGTGATATCTTTTCTCTTCAGAAGGTTAAAGCCTGTAATAAGCGCTAAGGCGCAAATAAACACAAATGCAATTGCTGCCGGTAATCCGGCTTCCGACATTAGCCCTAAATACTCGCTGTGCGCATTTCCCCAGTTACCAAAGTTTGTGCTTATTATGGTTCTGTTATGGCTTTTTTGAAATGGGGCATACACAAACTGGTAGGTTCCAGGTCCCCATCCAAACATTGGCCGTTCAGAGAACATGCTAAGTGCAGCATCCCAGCGGTTAATCCTTTCAAGGTT
>CAZGQZ010000204.1:0-4905 GCA_964527985.1 uncultured Rikenellaceae bacterium
AATATGGAACTAAACAAAAGCGTGGAGATTAAGGATCTCCCAAAAATGACAGTGGCTTACATTCGCCACATTGGCCCCTACAAAGGCGACGAGAAACTTTTTGAAAGGCTATGGAACAAGCTTTTCACTTGGGCTGGGCCGCGGAACCTCATTGGTGGCCCCGATTTTAAATCGCTTATCATCTATCACGATGATCCTAATGTTACCGTTGAGGATAAGCTTAGGATGAGCATTTGCATTACCGTTCCACCAGCCACCAAGGTTGATGGCGAGGTAGGCAAAATGGAGGTTGATGCTGCAAAGTACGTTGTTGCCAGGTTTGTTGTTGATGCAACCCAGTTTGGCCAAGCTTGGCAGTGGGTTTACGGAGAGTGGTTCCCCAGCAGTGGTTATCAGCCTGACGATAAGCCCTGCTTTGAAATGTACCCCGAAGAACCCAAAGATGGAAAGTTTACAGTGGATTTTTGCGTACCTGTAAAACCGTTGTAAAAACAATTATCTTAAAGTCGCAAAGGCATAAGTATATTAAACTACAGTGCCTTTGCGACTTTCTAAATACAAAGAAAAATACTATGGAAACACCCATAATAATAACCTTAACCAATGACAATATAGCCACAGAGCATATTTGCTGTGGCTTTTCCGATAAGAAATGTGCTGACGGATACGAAGCGAAAAAGCTATGGCTTAGCCAACAGTTTAGCGATGGCTATACCTTTAAAAAATTCGATATTCGCGGAAAGGTGTTTATCTCCTACACTCCTGCCGAAAAGGCATGGTCGCCAATTGAGGCACAGGGCTATATGCTTATCGACTGTTTTTGGGTATCGGGGCAGTACAAAGGAAAAGGATTTGGCAAAAAACTCCTTGAAGAATGCCTAGCCGATGCGAAAGAAATGAACGGTATTGTGGCCATTTCATCATCAAAAAAGCAGCCTTTCCTATCGGATAAAAAATTCTTTATAATGCAGGGTTTTCAGGTTTGCGATACAGCAGAACCCTATTTTGAGCTGCTATACCTTCCACGAAAAAAAGATGCACCAAAACCTAAGTTTAAGGAATGCTGCAAACAGGGCGAATGCGACAATGCCGATGGACTTACCCTATACTACACCAACGGATGTCCCTTTACCGAATATTACACGGCCGAGCTGCAAGTAATTGCCGAAGAAAGGGGACATAAAATAAAACGAATTAAAATTGAGAACAGGCAACAGGCTCAAAATCATTTTAGCCCATTCACCACATATAGCCTATTTAGCAATGGGAAATTTGTTACACAGCAAATACTCTCCGAAAAAAGTTTTATAAAAATTGTTGAGGAAAATTGAGCCCTAATGTGAACGAACCAACTAATGGCATGTCAATAAACTTAACAAAACAATATCAATATAAGGAATAAATGCTAAGTTTGTAATCGTACCCAAAATAATACAAAACATGAAGCAGACTATAATCATACTTCTTGCATTTACTACTCTACTGCTAACCTCATGCGCAGTAAAAACCACACACGTTGGGAACTATAACGAAGTTGATTGTAAACCTAAGGTTATTATTGACGAAAAGGAGATACACCTGTTTTGGAATATGCTGCCAGTTCGGACAATTGACAAAAAAATTAAAGCTGAAAGCTATGAAAAAACTTCAAAGCGCTCATTCTTCGACACTGTAGTTTACTATGGAACTTTAGGCATCTTCTCGTTTAACACGGTTAAAGTTAAGGTTAAGGATTGTGAACCCAGCGAAGAACCTAAAAGTTTAAGAAACGGAGAAAAACAACGGTAATAGGCTCCATGTAAAATTTATCGTAATGAGCTATTCTGTTACAGCTGCACTGTTTCTTTTTGCTGTCGGCATTCTAATTAAGTTTGGGAAAGCATACTTTCTTATCGCAGGAATCAATACCATGTCGCACAAGCAAAGAGCAGAGTATAACCTTAAAAAAATTGGTTCGCTTTACTTTACTGTATTCACTGCAATGGCCGTACTAATTGTTATGGGGCATTTTGTTGGGAAATGGCTGAAACTAGATTTTCTAGAGTATGCAGTTATTACTATTACGATTGTAATTGGTCTTTTTGTTATAATTACAAGGATGAATTCGGAAAGCTATAAAAATTTCCGAAGCAGCGAGGATGAATTACTCCCAAATGAATAGCAAAATGGAAATCATCTACAGAAAAGTTAAGCAAACCGATAATTTTCTGCTTGCTAAAATGATAAGAACAGTGTTTGAAGAGCACAATGCTCCTAAGGAAGGCACAGTTTATACCGATCCTACAACTGATAAATTGTACAACTTATTTCAAACGCCCAACTCGGTACTTTGGGTTGCCGAAATTGACAACGAACCTCACGGCTGCTGTGGTATATATCCTACTCCCGGACTTGCCAACGACTGTGCTGAACTTGTTAAGTTTTATCTTGCCAAACAAGCACGAGGCAAAGGAATTGGGCGTATGCTTATGCAAAAAAGTATCGATTCGGCCACAGAAATGGGCTTTCGCAAAATTTACATAGAGAGCATGCCCGAATTTGCACAAGCAGTTAGCATTTACGAAAAATACGGATTTAAGCGGCTTACAACTCCCCTTGGCAACTCAGGCCATTCGGGCTGCAATATATGGATGCTAAAATATTTAGAAGGCTAATTCAAACATTATCTCAAAAATTCCGAGATCGGGATTTGGATGCTCCTCATTGTTATCCAAAAAGTTATAATCCATAACCACCTTTGTTTTACCTTGAATATGGTAGGCTACCCCCAGTATGTAGCGCGATGAGTATAAATTATCCTGATTCTTAACCTCAGTATAATCCCAACGGCCAAAGAGGCTTGCTTTGCTTTTAAAAAACTTTATTTCGGAAAAAACGCTATAACCACTATTTTTCAATGCCTTGCCATTTGTATCGGTAAGCCTCCCTAAATGATCGCCCGTTGCTTGATAAAGCTGGCCGGTAAGCACAAATAGCTCATGGTCGTACGAGAGGAAACCTGCATAAAGATTCCAATCGGGAGATAGTTCGGTATTACCCTTGCCCAAAACTCCAGTAAAACTTCCCTGCAAGCCGGGTAGCCTATTTGGGAATGGCCTTAAAGTTAGTCGCCATTGTAAAGTTTTATTATTATTCTTCTCTAGCGAATGGTAACCTCCGCCATTATACAAACCAAATGCAAACGAACCGTACTTGCCTGCATGATTCTTATTTACTCGTTTCTGGTAGTCTTCATTTATCTTCCCTCCTATTAAACCAGAGATTGTAAACCCAAAATCGGCCGAGCTCACCTGCTTAATCCTATCGAGAAAATGAGCACCCTCTACCCTATACAAATTTATCTTCTCCTCGTACTCAATAAAAGGGGTATAAACCTGTCCAATTACAAATTTGGGTTCGGTAATTAAGCCCTGCATATGCGGATTTTGCAGCTGCGCAAAGCAGTATTTAAGGCGCATTTCAACATCGCCCTCGCCGTCACCCTCTCTGTCTAGAGTTATATCGGGAGTTATTCGTCCGCTTAAGTATGGCGTAATTTTCTGGCTAAAGGTTATGTAACCACGCTTAACCCCAAAATCATTATGATCCTCAACCTCGGCATTGTAGTACTGATAGCCCAAAAAAAGCTGCGCTGAAACGCTACTGCCGTTTAAAAACTGCTCAATTCTTTTGTTAATAAGGTTTAACGTATCGCTATTACTTTCGGAGAAACCGTTAATTGAAATTAATACAAGAAAAGTGGTTAGGATGCTTTGATTGAATTTTTTCATAGGTTAGATTTTGGCTCGCCAAAAATAGAGAATTTGGCTATACTGAGAAAGAAAAAATCGTTCATATTTATTAGGATACTTCAAGCTAAAAATAAAGGTGCTCAACTAAAATTTTCACACCAAGGGCTATTAGCACTATACCTCCGATAATTTCTAATCGTTTGCCACAGCGTGAACCAATGCCCTTACCAAAACGAATTCCCATCATTGATGCAATAAATGTGATTGCGCCAATAGCTAAAATCGAAACTACAATATCAACATTGATAAATGCAAAGGTAACTCCCACTGCAAGAGCATCGATGCTGGTTGAAATAGCCATACCTAAAAGCACAGTTGCCTTAAAAGGATTAAAATCCTTACGTTGCTCCTCAGGCTTAAGGCTTTCAACAACCATTCGGCCTCCAATAAAAACGAGTAAAACAAAAGCTATCCAGTGGTCAAAATCTTTCAGCAGTTCATCTACATGATTTCCCATGTACCAGCCTATCAAAGGCATTAGCCCTTGAAATAGAGCTAGAACTACTGCAATACGTACAGCCTGCCAAAACCGAATGTGATTAACAACTAAACCCGTAGTAACTGAAACAGCTAAAGTATCGAAGCTTAGTCCAATTGCTATCAGAAGTATTTCAGCAATGCTCATTGAATTGTTTTCAGATTTTATGGCGACGAAAATACATAAATATTGAGAATACAATGCTTTAAGCAACCTGTTTCAAAACAATTAAATGCTCATAAAAAAACACAAAATCGATATATTTGTAAAACCATGCTAAAAACATTTTATTTAAACAACAATAAATCAAAAGGCTATAAAATTGTTTCACTAGCATATCCAACTATCAATAGCTACACACGAAATAATAAAATAGAATAAACATGAACAGCTATAAACAAGATATTTTAGCCCATATTTGTTATACCGACCTTGTTTACGAGAGAATTAATAAGAAGTTAAGTTTAAATCTGTCAAGAGATAAAATTGAAAAACTTATTTTTGAAATTATTAAGCAGACTGACGAAGCAAAATTTCAGAAAACAGGTAAAAATATATACGTTACTAACAACATAAGAAATACAAGACTGACAATTAATTCATACACATACAGGATAATTACAGCAGATAAGCTAA
>CAZGQZ010000205.1:0-4885 GCA_964527985.1 uncultured Rikenellaceae bacterium
ATACCACCCAACCGAAACAACATCAGCAATTATAGGGCTTATGTTGGGGTTGGCCGGGAACCACGTTTCAAGCGATGAGTACGACAGCGAATTGTTTTGCAACACTTGCATGTACTGCACGTTACGCGAATACGCCAGCTTAAGTGAGTAGGTGGTATTAAGTTTAATATTTGTGCTGATACGGGGTTCGGCATACACGTACGTGTTGTAAATGCCTTTCTGGTTCACATTGACTTTTGTTGGTAAGTATTGTTCGTTATAATCAAACCAGGTGGCCTCTCCATGGTTCTGAAAAACCGATATACGAAGCCCGTAATTTATGCCAAGCCAGCTAAAAGGTTCAATGTCGTTCAAGGCATAAAAAGCATGCTCAAAGGCTTGTATCCTTGGTATGCTTTTAAGGGTATCGGAAGTTTCACCCGGTATAAATTTATGGTAAATGCTACCTGCGCCAATTTTAATAACATTACCGGGGCGCAGGTAGTACGACAAATCAAATTTTAGGTTCATATCGTTTAGCCCGGTAAGCCAATTGTAATTTCTGCTTGCATCCTTAAACTCCAAGTAGTTTGTATAGTTGCTAACAATAATAGCAGTGTTTAAAAACAGCTTACGGCCTAAATTCTTGTTCCACCTAAGCGTACCCGATGTGTTGCCCCATTTATTGTAAAAATTGTCCACCGATTTCAGCTGGTCTTCACCATGGTAAAACGACACAAACAGGCGGTCGTTTTTACCAATTTTAGTGTTTAGCTTAAGGTTTATATCGTAAAATCCAGGAACTAATGCCATGTTGGGACCGGGCTTAAAAACCAAATCGATAAAACTTTTTCTGCCGGAAACAAAAAAGCTCGATTTGTCTTTAATTACGGGTCCGTTTGCCGTGAAAACAGTTGAAAAAGGGCTTATGCCGATAGAGAAATCGTAGCTGTACATATTGCCTTCTTTCATTTTGCAGTCGATAACCGATGAAACCCTTCCGCCGTACTGCGCCGGCATGTTGCTTTTGTATAAATCGACATGGTTAAGTGCATCGGGGTTAAAAACCGAAATTAATCCAAACAGATGCGATGGGTTGTATATGGGGGCCTCGTCTATTAAAATTAGGTTTTGGTCGCTACTGCCCCCGCGCACAAAAATTCCCGAAGAGCCATCGCCAAGGGTTTTTACCCCCGACTGTAGCTGTATGGCCTTTATAACATCTGCTTGTCCAAACATGGTCGGCAATTGGCGTATGTCTTTCATGGAGAGCTTCTCGATGCCAAACTCGTTTACCGCTAACGGTTTTGACGACGATTCTGCCGTAATGGTAACATTATTAAGGCTTACCGATGAGTTATCTAAATGAATGTCCTTGTTAATATTTTGTATGAGGTTAATTTCGAAAGCCCCACTCTCGTATCCCAAATAGGAATAAATAACCGTGTATTTACCTGCCGGAAGCGAAAGGGAATAAAAGCCATAACCGTTGGTTACTGTGCCCTTGTAAAGACTGGTCTCATATATGGATGCCCCTATAAGCACTTCGCCTGTGTTTTTGTCTTTTACATAGCCGCTTACCGTAAAATGCTCTTGCGAATAGCCAGCCAGGCTAGAGAAAAAGCAAATCGCTACACATAGTAGTTTGTTTTTCATGCAATTACTATTGAATTACTAGTTTAGTACTTTTGATTATTCGTTCTGAAGTTATGTGTATGATGTAAAATCCAGCATTAAGGCCAGCGAGGTTAATAGGCACTGTGCTAACTCCCTCTTGGATATAGGATTCCTGAGTAAAAACATTTCTCCCGTGAATGTCGGCAATGTTTATGCTTACATCAGAGTTCTTGTTGCATTCAATTTGTACCGTTGTATTCGCACTTGCCGGGGTAGGGGCAACGGAAAGAATTTGAATTGGTTCGAAAAGGTTTTGGTAAAGATGTTGTTCGCCAAAATGGTCACACAGCAGCTTCATACTTTTAAAGGTGTTTACTCGTCCGCCCGATACGGTTATGTTTGCAAGCCCAGCCCGATGGTCAACGCCATTCATAATTACCGATTTTATGAGTGTTGCCAATTCTGAAGGGGAGTGGCGGACGTATTGCTGAAAATTATCGGATGGCATTAGGTGTAGCAAGCCAATCAAACCGGAAACGTGGGGGGCAGCTGCCGAAGTGCCGCCAAAGTAGCCATACCCTCCAGTATTTAGAGCGGTGTATGTGTTATTGCCCGGGGCAGCCAGGTCAACCGAGTAGCTGCCGAAACCCGCATCGTACACCTTCTCATCGTATCTATTGGAGTTGGTAACCGTAATCAAGTAGCTGCTATTGCAGGTGGCTGGCATATCACCAAAGGCATCAATATTGATATTGTTATTGGGGACAGAATGGGTGCTTAAAACGCCTACACTGCCCAAACTATCGTACATTGCACACCAATGGGGATAATCTGAAGCCCAAAGCGAATCTTTACCCCAAGAGCAATTCACGGCAACTATGTATGCACCGGATTGTCCGTTGGTCTCGTTATATGTTTTGCGCATCAGGTAAACATATTGCAAAGCATTGATTACCGATTCGATGGATTCCCCTTTTACCAAGTTCATTAATTTTACAGCGGGGCCAACTCCCTTTACTCCAATATTATTGTCATATTGGGCACCAATAATCCCATTAACCGGTGTGCCATGCCAGTTACCTATACCGCCAATGCTAACATCGTTTGTGTTGTTGGCAAAATTCCACCCGTTAACATCGTCAATAAAACCATTCTCATCATCGTCGTTGCCATTCTCTGGGGTTTCCTCTTTATTTATCCAAATGTTGGCTTTTAAGTCTTCATGCTCAAGGTTTACACCCTTGTCGAGAATGGCAATAACTGGCGTGTCGGGTAAATTGTACTTTTGAGAAGATATTATTTTGATGGCCTCGTGGTATTCTATGATATCGAGGTTGTTTTGGGCGTTAGCTTCGATGAAAGTTACCATGGTAATTGTGGTAAATATGATAAGCCAGTTATTCATCGATGGTTTTAAGGTCTTTAAATTGTACCCTAATTTTTTCAACATCCGATACGAAAAAGTATCCAGTAGCGCCTTCGCTCAGATTGGTGCGTGTGTTCCCTGGTATTGTTGAGAATAGGCCAGCCGACCAGTCGGTAAGGTTGAATATGGAGATAAGATACTTGTAATAATTATCCGATAATGATAGTTTCAGGTATTCGGTTGTGTCGTTTGGTTCGCCTGCATTGCCTATACTTGAAAAATTCGAGGGGAATATACCTTGTGGTAATGCCCCTTTATGCGTGTAAAGTTTTGTTGTGGAGTTGACTATTTGCTTAGGTGTAAGAGGTACGTGGTGTCCAACTGAGTCGTAGTGTCGGTTAATAATCCATACATTTGCTTTTTCATAACCAAAAGTATGTGTTTTCGAGTAAGTATATACCCTTCCGTTATTATCGTAACTTATTTCACCAATGGGTAATTTATGCTGAGATGCTGCATCTATTACTGTTAAACTATCTGAAGCATAGTATGTTTTTTCGTTGTACTCTACTTTTAAGGTGTATAACTTTCCACTTTCTGCCTTGATGTTCAATACAGATTCGTACTCTCCTGGTTTATTTGTTTCCGCATAAGTGAATGTATTATGCCTATCGGATAGTTCTACTTTGGCTCCGCTAACAGGAAATACTGAGTCAAAGTTTAATGTATGTGGTTTGCTAATTTTTAGATATTGCTTTCCGTTTAACGAAAGGATGCCTCCCTCAATAATAAGGTCTATTTGAGAGTTCTGATTTGCTAAATTGATTTCTATCTCTTCTTTTGTGCAAGAAACGGCTATGATGCATAGAAGAAAAAGGGGTGTAGTTAAGCGTAGTGTTTTCATTACTTTGTTGTTACCATCAATCAATGTATTTGACTCTTGCTGGAATGAACGGGACAAGATATATGCCCCGTTCAAAAATACTAATTGTTACAAGTTGGTACATAGAAGCTATGTGAATATTTACCACTATGTTTCTTCGCTCTAACTACAGCACCTATATAAGTTGACCCACAAACTTCATCAGTAATCTCTTCGTTGTTACTTAGCTTGTAATCATTATAATTAGAGCTGTTCCACCCATTTTCAATATCCGAATCACCTGTGCCACAATTGGTGTTACAATATTTTGTCCAAACATAAACACGCCTAAACCAACTTGTCCTTCTAATTTTAATACCATCGCGTGGGGAGTAGTAGTGTTCTTTGGTCCAGCTGGCTCTAAGATCATTAAATTCATGAGGCTGAGTTTTTACTATCTCGTACTCAATAACATTATCAGCAAACCGTTCCTCAATAACACCCATAGTGATTGAAATAGCATCTTCGTCTGAGTAATTGTCTAATTCTTCTTCAACCTCCTCAGTTACTTCTGAAAGAAAAGGTTCGGGGTTAATTACTAGTTGAAAGTTGTTGGTGCTGTACATACTTACTATGGACTCATCATCAGAGGATACTTTAAGAATAATTGAGTTTTTACCAGACTCATCAAACACTTCAAAATCCTTAAAGTATTCTTGGTTTAGCTGATTAGTTTGGGGACTTTCTTTTGTGCATGAGTAAAAAATTAGGGATGTAAAAACAGTTGCCAATAAGAATAGTAGGCTTATAATTAAACTTTTTTGTTTCATAACTTCGAATTTACTGGGTTTTTAAAATGTGGGCAAATAAATTTTGACTATTTTGTGGTATTCGCCCTTTCTTACTAATATGCTGTTAACATAATGCCAAAGCAGTATTTTAATGCCACACTTTGCTTGTGTGCGGAGCCCAGCAACCACCACTTGCGGTTGCATCGTAATTTATCCTATCTTTGTCACAACATAATTTACCTCCTTTCCTTTTTAGGTTAGGGGCGTGCG
>CAZGQZ010000206.1:0-4850 GCA_964527985.1 uncultured Rikenellaceae bacterium
TAAATCAATTGATGCACTTCTGCAGCTTGGAAAGCTGATTAAGGAAAACCCTGCAAAAGAAAACTACTACCTTTTGAGAGCCAAACTTTACATGGAAACTCAAAAATGGGAAGTTGCCATTATTGACCTCAATAAAGCCATTGAGCTAAACCCCAGCTTAGGCGATGCATACCTAAATAGAGGTATTTGCTTTGTTAATGTTAATAAAAGTACTGAGGCATGTGCCGACTGGCAAAAGGCAATAAAATTGGGAATTTTCAAAGCTCAAGAACTCTCCTATAAGCACTGCAAATAAGATGTGCAATGTGGATTGCCCCACGCGTTTTTTTGCTAACTTGTCGAAATAAAATTCAAGCATATGCAACGGATATACACATTTGTATCGACACTGATTATTGTGCTAACGGTATCGTGCACAAAGACTTCAGTAAAAGAAGGTGTAACAATTGAACTCGCCCAAACCCGAAGCCAGCAGGTTAGCCAAATCAGCTATAAGCTAAATTTTAACATTCCAACTAAAATCAGCGATACGGTTACCGGATATGTAGATGTTGCATTTACCTTAAAGTCGAAACAGGACGTAATTCTGGATTTCAGGAATAACGCTAGGAATGCAATTATAAATGTTTTAAAAGATAGTAAGCCAATTAATTACCAGCATGAGAATGGGCATATTATCATACCTAAAAGGTATACAATCGCAGGGCAAAATGTTTTCTCAATAGCATTTTCATCGGCAGATGCTTCGCTAAATCGGAACGAATCGTTTCTGTACACACTCCTTGTGCCCGATAGGGCATCAACCGTATTTCCTTGCTTCGATCAGCCCGACCTAAAAGCGAAATTTCACCTCTCGCTAGTAATTCCGGCAAAATGGACGGCACTTGCAAACGGTAAGATTGATTCGATACGCTATATAAACAACGAAAAGAAGACTGTTCATTTTAAACCAACCCTTCCAATTAGCACCTATCTTTTTGCGTTTACCACAGGTGAGTTTAAGGTTGAAACCCAAACGGTGATGGGAAAAACGTTTTCCATGTACCATCGCGAAACGGACAACGAACTACTTGAACGAAATAAGCAAACGCTATTCAACCTACATGCTCAATCGCTTATTTGGCTCGAAGAGTATACGGGCATTGAATACCCTTTTGGCAAACTCGATTTTGCGCTCATCCCTGGCTTTCAGTACAGCGGCATGGAGCACCCTGGTGCTATTTTCTATCGCGATAGCAGACTGCTGCTCGACAGCAACCCATCGGATACGCAAAAACTACAGCAAGCAAATTTAATAGCCCACGAGGTTGCTCACCAGTGGTTTGGTAACCTAGTTACCATGAAATGGTTTAACGATGTTTGGTTAAAAGAGGTATTTGCCGGTTTTATGGCCGATTTAATTGTTAATCCGCAGTACCCAAGCATAAACCACGATTTAGGTTTCGTACTATCGCATTTCCCTCGTGCGTACTCTGTTGATAGAACAATGGGAGCAAATCCCATTGTTCAACCCCTCAATAATATGCTTAATGCGGGTACGCTATATGGCGATATTATTTACCATAAAGCACCAATTATGATGCGCCAACTTGAGCAAATAATGGGGAAAGATGCCTTTAGGGATGGTGTTAACGAGTATCTTAAAACCTTCTCTATGGGCAATGCAACTTGGGATAATTTGGTTGAAATTCTCGATAACCATACCGAAACAAGCCTTGTTGAATGGTCGCAAATATGGACTAAAGAAACGGGAAGACCAATGGTAAAATTCGATGTAAGCGATGGCGCTGTTCATTTCACTCCTATCGATTCTACGCTTGTTCCTCCTATGCTTATTGAGGTTTTTAGTGGTGAAATAGGTTTAAAAACGTTATGGGTTGATAAGGTACCAAACTCTCATAAAATTGAAGGAGTTTCTAATACCTCCGAGTTAATTGTAAACTCAAATGCTTTTGCTTACGGATGTTTTATACCCGAAAATCCTACAATTGAAACATTTAGCAAACAACTTGAGAAATCAATTAGTCCCATACAACGGGCCTCAATACACTTATCGCTATACGAAGTATTGCTTGATGGCAATATCAGTCCGACCGAATACCTGCATTTTATCACCAAAACCATTGGTATTGAACAGGAAGTGCAAATCACCAATTTTCTGCTGCAAAAGCTCAGAACAACGTACTGGAGACTTTCAAATGAACAAGAGCGCGAAGCGCTATCGATTGATATTGAGCACACCCTTTGGACTCTGCTGAAAAGCAATCGTAGCTTAGAGGAGAAAAGGCCTGTTCTATCGTGCCTTATGTCGGTGTTCACCACCAACGAATCGTATACGCGACTTTACAACGCATGGTCGAGCCAAAAGATTATGGGTATTAATCTTTCTGAAAAAGAACGAACCAGGCTAGCATACGAGCTAATGATTCGCAAACCTGAACTTTACCATACCATTGCCCTAGGCGAAATTGAGCGAATTAATAATCCCGATAGGGTTGCTCAATTCGAGTTTATGCTGCAAGCATTATCGCCTAGCCCAAGTGAACGCATTGCGTTCTTTGACAAATTAAATGATGCCAGTAATCGTAAACCTGAGCCATGGGTTACCCAAGCTTTACAATGGCTCAATCATCCGTTAAGGGCCGATTTTAGCATTCGCTTTATTGAGCCTTCGCTCAACCTGCTACCAGAAATTCAGCAGACTGGTGATATCTTTTTCCCAAAAGGCTGGCTCGATGCATCGCTCTGGGGGCATTCATCAGCCGAGGCTTACGAAATTGTGAACGGATGGATTAATGATAACCCCAAACTCTCGCCAAATCTAAAACAGAAACTTTTACAATCGGCCGATATGCTTTATAGGGCAAACGAAAGGTAACTTATTGAAAAAATGGAACAAAGAGACTACCTATTAAGAGAGATTGAAAAAATTGGACAAGTATTAAGAGCAATCCTCAACAGAATTACTGGGAAAACGGGTGAGATAGCGATTAGCATTGAAAACCAGTATAATGAGGTAAAGAATGAGTTACTCGATAGAGCTAACTTTGATCTTACTGAATTTTCAAATATGAGTGATGAGAATGCACTGAATTACACTAAAAATTTATCGGGTTTAAATCTTCAGAACATAGAGCAACTTGTGCAAATAATCGAAAAAATTGCAATTACTGAGCCCTTAAAAACCAAGGAAAGCCTACTAAAAAAGGCACTTTTACTTCTCCAGTATTGCAAATTACAGGATAAAACTTTCTCGATAGAACGTGAACTACAGATTACTAGACTAAATAGTGCATTAGGTTTATAGTAGAAAGCTAATTAACCAAAAAAATTGCTTAACCCTAACCTTTCATCAGCTTTTCTTGCTTCAAAAAATCCTTGTATCGTTTCACCTCCTTAGTCATAACAGGCGCTAAAAGTAGGAGTGCAATTAGGTTAGGAATGGTCATAAAGGTAATTACCATATCAACAAAATTCCACACAAGATCGATACCCCAAATAGCACCAAAAAAGGTGAACAGGGCAAAAACGAAGTAGAAAGGTTTAATGGCTTTATCGCTAAAAATGTACTGAATTGCCCTGCTTCCGTAGTACGACCAGCTAATAATGGTTGAAAAAGCAAAAAGCAACAGACCTAAAGTAACAACATGCACTGCAAAGGATCCCATTCCAACTTTACTCATTCCCTCCTGAAAACCCTCAATGGTCATTCCTACACCTTGAATACCGGAAGTCCATGCACCCGAAATAACAACCACCAACGCGGTTAGCGTACAAATAATTATGGTATCGACAAGCGGTTCGAGCGAAGCCACAAAACCCTCGCGCATGGGATGTTCAGTTTTTGCGGCCGCATGTGCCATAGGAGCCGACCCCTGCCCTGCCTCGTTGGAAAATAACCCTCGACGAACACCCCAAACAAGTGTCATAATAAAAGTTGAACCCACAAAACCTCCAGCTGCAGCAGTTCCAGTAAATGCATCGCTAATAATTAGTCCGAAAGCACCCGGAATATCGCGCCAGTGAACACCAATTACAATAATTGCCGAAATAAAGTACAGCGCAGCCATAAATGGCACAAGCGTAGAAGTAACATTAGCAATTCGCTTTAAACCGCCAACAATAATTAGCAGCACCAAAAGCGCTAATCCAATACCCGTTGCCAAAACGGGAACATTATAGCTGGTAAGTAAAACATCGGATATAGAATTTGCCTGAGCCATGTTGCCTGTACCAAGCGTACAAAGCGCTGCTGCACCCGCAAAAATTAGGGCAAGAGGCTTAGCAAATCGTCCAAGCTTATCCTTCAAGCCTATTTCAATATAGTACATTGGACCGCCCGAAATTGAACCATCGGCGTTTACTTTTCGGAATATTTGTGCAAGCGTGCACTCAACCATCTTAAGCATCATGCCAAAAAAGCCTGTAACCCAAATCCAGAATATTGCACCGGGTCCACCCAAATAAATAGCCAGCGAAACGCCAACAATATTCCCTGTTCCAACCGTACCCGAAAGCGCAGTTGTTAACGCTTTAAAGTGGCTTACATCGCCTGTTTCATCCTTTTTGCTATACTTGCCACCAACCAGCCTGAGGGCATGCCTAAAATGCGATACTTGCAGAAACCTATACTTTACCGTAAAGAAAATTCCTGTTGGAACCAATAGTATGAGTATTAGGTATCCACCAACATACTCGTTGTAAAGGCTAATAACATGATTAATGGCTTCGAGAATTGGGTTCATACATTTAGGGTTTACAAGGGTTAATTTTTTAGAGGTCTTAAAAATAGGATAGAATTCTGTATTCCCCAAAAGTTAGCATAATGGATGTAACTAATCCTTTTGAAA
>CAZGQZ010000207.1:0-4825 GCA_964527985.1 uncultured Rikenellaceae bacterium
ATATACCAGAATGCGGGTATTTCGGCGTGGTACATTGACGATGAGCAAAACGCTATTCGTTATCTTGAAGAGGTTAAGGAGCAATCGGCTGCTAGTGCAGCAACCTACTACTACATTGCCAAGGCATACTTAAAAGTTGATAATCTCTCGCGTGAGATTATTAACCTTGAGGAGTTTACCGAAAAATATCCGAATGACAAGCTTATTACCGAAGTTAATAGTCAACTTTTTATGGCTTACGTTCGTAGCGAAAACTGGCAAAAAGCCTTCGACCATTGGAATATGCTTGAAGTTGAGCAGCAAAACCAACCCAATCTCATCGAAGGATATATTGTTGTAAACCAGCAAATGGGAAATAGCTCAGAAGTTTTGCCATTGGCAAATAAGCTACTCAAGGCCGATTCGGATAACCCTACTGCGCTTGAGGTGTTGGCGCTTTACTACTACAATTTGGCTGAGGACAGGTATCAAGCCGAAATGAAAGCATACGAAAAGAACAGAACAAACCGCCAGTATAAACAGCTGCTCGATGCTTTAAAAGTTATAAACTCCAATTTTAAGGTTTCTCGTGACTACTTTGAAAGGCTTTACAAACAAAACCCCGATCCACGATTTGCGAATTACCTAGGGAATATTTACACCCGTTTTGATAATAAGCAGAAGGCTAAGTACTACTACGGAAAAGCAAAGCAGAACTAACAGCTATAGAAATTTTTCAATTCCAGGGTATCCGTATTTCTCCTTTGCAATTGCTTCAGGAAATACGAAGTACTGAACCACACCCTCACTACAAACAACTCCGTTTGCATTGATAAGTTGCGTTTTTATGTTAGCCAGCCTCTTTTCGAATTTTTCAATTCGTGCGGTTAACCTTATTGGCCCTTCGCTAAGTAAAACAGGCTTTATGTAGCGAACTTGTAGCTGCGATGTTACTCCACCCGTTTTAAGGAGCACGTAAACGGCCCAGCTGGCAATCTCATCGAGCATGGTTGCTTGTATTCCTCCGTGAAGTACGTTATGGTATCCCTCAAAATTATGGTTAGGCTCCCATTCCGTAAAAACTTCTTGCTTAGTCTCATCGAGGTAAAAATTTAGTTTTAACCCAAACTGATGATCTGGAGAGCATCCTATGCAATTATAGTTTTCCCTTCCTGCAAAAGGATTGTTAACTTTTTTCATATTTAGCTTTTTTACAATATTACGCTAATTGGCTTAACGAACCAAGCAGATTAATCCCTATTCGTACTTTAGTACGGTTGATGGATTTTTAGCTGAAACTCTAAGCGTAATGCTTAGTGTAGTTATAATTGCAATAAGCAATGCTATTGCTGTAGTGGAATAAAACACCCAAAATGGCATATCAATTCTGTACTCAAAGCTATTTAACCAGCGAGACATAGTTATCCATGCAAGAGGCCATGCAATTAGGCTCGATAGAGCAATCCACTTTGTAAAGCCTAAAGTGAATTTATTCGCCAGCAGGAGCGTTGGTGCTCCTAGCACTTTTCTGATGGCTATTTCGCGCTGTTTCCCTTCAGCTTCATGAGCAGTTAACCCAAATAGTCCGGCACAGGCAATGGTAATGGCAAGGAGGGTGAAAATTCCAAAAATATTACCAAATCGCCATTCTTTTACGTAAAGCTCGTTTTGCTTGTCTTCCATAAAGAAGTAGTTAATTGGCTGGTCGTTTGCCAGCTCTTTCCACGCTTGAGTAATCTCAGTGATTGCTGCTGGTAGGTTGTCCGGGTTAACCCTAAAAGTAATAAGGTCGAACGGATCGTGCCACGTAAGCATTACAAGAGGCTCAACCCCTCGGTGTAGCGACAAGTAGTTGAAATCCTTAACCACTCCAACTATTTTGTTTACTGTATGTTGAGGGTTGTTGGGTAAGAATATTTTTCGACCAATTGGATTGTTGTAACCAAACTGCCTAACAAAAGCCTCGTTAACGATTACGGAGTTCCCTTCGTTCTCTATTGGTGAACGAAACGATCGTCCCTCATTTAAGCTAATGCCATAGGTGTTAAAAAAGTTATCGTCAATGGTTATGTAGGCTATGTTATGTGCTTCGGTGCTTCCTTCCAGAACAAAATCTCTAATTAGGATTGAATGCCCTAACAGAAACGAATGCCGTGTTGCGCTAGTAACATTGGGTTTTTCGCTGGCTTTTTGCTTAAGAGTATTTGCTTTTGCTTTTAGCTCAGGGCTGTTTAATGGAGCTATTACTAAACCCTCGGCGTTATAGCCTAAATCTGCCGATTTAAAGTGTTGAAGTTGGAGAAAAATTATAGCTGTACATATGGCAAGTGCTTGCAGTATGGTAAACTGAAGAAATGTAAGGGTAGTCTTAAACTTCATCTTACTCGATTTTCCATTCTCCTTTTGCTTAAAAATTGTAATAGGATTAAATCGGGAGAGGTAAAGCGATGGATACCAACCAGCACCTATCCCTGTTACGAGTATTAGGAGTGGTATAAATACGAGTAAAAAGCGGGCATTACTTCCATATAATTCAAGGGGCTTTCCCAGTGCCATTTCAATAAACGGAAACGATAGTTCAATAATTATAAACGCCAAAACAAAAGCGAGAAGAATTAATAGCATGGATTCTCCCAGATGTTGTATTATTAGCTGTTTTTTACTGGCTCCAAAAACCTTTCGCACTCCAACCTCTCGGGCTCTGAGCAACGATTTTGTTGTGCTAAGGTTAATAAAGTTAAAACAGGCTATTAGCAGAATTAGCAATGCCGAAATTGTAAAAAGTTGAATGGCACGCTTATCGCCCCTAACCTGTTGTCGTTCAACCTTTGAATTTAGGTAAATATCTGATAAAGGTTCGAAAAATCCGTATATCCTTGCATTTATTGATTTGAATAGCTCATTTACAGTATCGTCCATTAAGCCAGCA
Organism: uncultured Rikenellaceae bacterium; assembly: GCA_964527985.1. Classification (GTDB taxonomy): domain Bacteria; phylum Bacteroidota; class Bacteroidia; order Bacteroidales; family Tenuifilaceae; genus Perlabentimonas. The sequence continues at coordinate 2,909 of CAZGQZ010000207.1, forward strand.
ATTTTTTCTTCGAGTAGCTTTATGTTTGTGCCACTTTTTAGCAGTATCCATGTTTGAAAGCCCATGCCATGCCCCCAGCTAAAACCACCAAAATCCTTATTCGCAGTAACCATTGGTTCGAGCATATTGAACTTGAGTGATGAGGTTACGGGAGGGTCTTTTAGTACACCAGTAACAGTATACATTATCCCTTCCGATTCCAACGTCTGGCCCACGGCACTATTCTTACCGAAAAATTTATCGGCGGTACTCTGGGTAATTATAATTGTATGGGGTTGGTTTAGAGCAGTATTTGGGTTTCCTGCAGTTAGTTCGAAAGAGAATATTTTAAAAAATGTACTGTCAACGTAATGGATGTCCTCAACTATAATATTTTCATCTTTATGCTTAAATATCCTACTGTGTCCTCGGCTAAACCGGGTCATGCATTCTATTTCAGGGAACTTTTCTGCCACCATCTCGCCAATGGGAGCATGGTGAGTAGGGTGAAGTTTTTCTTCGCCTGCCATAATTAGTTTGGAGTTTAACCGATAAATATTTTCGGCTTTCCTGTGGAACTTGTTATAGCTGAGCTCTGATGATATCCAAATGGAGATTATAATAACGCTTGCCATTCCAAAGGCTAAGCCTAATAGGTTAATAGCAAAGAAGGTTTTGTTTCTGCTTAAGAATCTGATGGCTGAAATTAGATAATTCTTATACATGACTAACGAATTTTTTTGCGGATCTCCCAAATTAAGTGCCTATTTAAATTATATGCTGAAAATGAGGGTGTAATGGTTTAGGTGTTAATAGTATCTATTAATATAAAACTTTATTTTGTATCGAAACGATACAATGGTGTACGTTTTTTAGGGGATGAATAGCATTCATGAAGTAGTGAAAAATTAAAGAGCGTTTAAAACAATCGTTCTTTTTTTTCGTTGTAATTTAATGATAAGTTATATTTGAATAAAATTTAAACTACTTATGAGCAAATCGTCAGTAAAAACTAAGCAAAAAATTCTTGATACAGCTACTGAACTTTTTTTAAAAAAGGGTGTCGACAGAGTTGGCGTAAGAGAAATTGCCTCCAAGGCAGGTATAAACCTCTCGTTAATGAACTACTACTTCCAATCGAAGGAGAAGCTATTCGAAACCATTTTTGATTTGCTTGTAAAGGACAAAGCGGAGCTTCTTCGGCAAATTCTTGAATCTGACCTTTCCATTGAGGATAAAATCAGGGGGTATATCAATACCTATATCGATATTCTAATTGATAAACCTATTCTTGTATCGTTTGTTATGTCCGTTATTCATCGGAATCCCGATAGGATAAAAACCATGGGGGCTATTTTAGCGCTTTACAATTCAGAAAAGTTTTGTGATCACATAGAAGCCGAATCAAAGGCCGGAAGAGTTCGAAAGGTTGACCCCGAGCAGCTTTACGTTAGTATTATCTCGTTAATTCTTTTCCCATTTGCCATAAAGGAGCTAATTACGGATAGGAATAAGTTCACTGCACAGCAATATGCCGATTTTGTTTCCGAACGTAAAGCGCACATTGTAGATCTGGTTTTAACCTACATAAAGATCTAGCATTTTTGTTTTGTCGTTAGATCATGTTTTTTTCATAAGTTTGTTAGTAAACTTATAAAGCATGATCTATAAAATTTTTAACATTTTTGCATTTGCGTTGATGATAGTTCTTAACTATCTTGCTAATGCTTTGCCATTAAATGGTAAAACTACAGGAGAACTTTCAGCAGAATACCCAAATCTTTTTGTACCAGCTGGGCTTACCTTTTCTATATGGGGTATTATATACCTGATGCTTTTCATTTTTATTGTAGTTCAATTTCGTGAGTCTAATAAGCTGTTAGTACAGCAAATAGGTTGGCTTTTTGCCATAAGCTGCATTCTCAACAGTTTATGGAT
>CAZGQZ010000208.1:0-4740 GCA_964527985.1 uncultured Rikenellaceae bacterium
AAGGTTTGCTGCAATGTATTTTGGGTGAAACATATCGCGCTTTTGCCCGTCGTAGTTGTATATTCTGCTGCTATCAATTACCTGCGAAACCAACCAGCCATGAATAAAATTCAGCTCGAACCAATCAGAAGGTTTTACATTTAGCTTTATCATGGTAAATGAGGGTGCTTTGCTGTACAATATGTTGGTGCCATAATACCCGCTACCCCACTCTAAATGGTCTTTAACTAGGCTAATGCTTCCCCAACTCCATCCGTACGATAGCCCTCCGCGCATTTCGCTGAACTCGCCTCCATCAGCATTGGGCTTGTAGCCTCCTCCTTGGAAATGGTTTAGGTAATCCTTATCTCCTAGCCGAACGTTTTCATTATAGTCTCGTAGGCTAGCGTACATGGCAAAATTTGCACCGATGTAGCCCCACATTTCAGCACCAACCCAACGGCGATAAATAACATCACCGCTATTGCTAAATGTGTTAACCCCTAAAACAGGGTTAAGGGTGAAGGCGAATAGGCTGTCCTTGTAGTATAGCGCATCAAACCGACGAGGGAAATCCTTGGTGATATTTTGCTCCTTTCCAAAATCTTTTAGGTAGAATGCAATTTCGGCCTTTTGGCGCTTGCTAAGCTTTTCCGTTTGGCTGTTTGCTTGCGTTAATAGCTGGCTAATCTGTTTACGGGAGTATGGCTTTACCGAACTGTTAACACTTATAATACCCATGTTTGCAAGCTCATCAATTAGCTCGTAAACCCCTTGGTTAGTAACGTGGTGGTAAACATCTTGCCCAAATGCAAGCGATGTTGTAAGTAGTAACAGTAAAGTAATTGCAAAATTCTTAAAGTGCATGGCCAAACATTTTGATAAATATAGCTCTTTGTTCTTAATTTTTATATTCAACCTAAGGGTATTAAGCCTTTTGGAGGAGCAAATATTCATTTTTATTACCAATAAACCTTTACCCTTTAAAAATGTTGTTAACTTTGCATCACAAATTTTTTGTGGAAAGATTTGATTGATTGCAACCACGGTAAAAAATGCTAAAGCAGTGTTTTCTTCCTGTTAATCTACCAAACCTTCCCAACTATTGTTTAATCATTAACTAATGATAAGATATGGGATATTTATTTACATCCGAGAGCGTATCCGAAGGGCATCCCGATAAAGTGTCCGATCAGATTTCCGATGCACTACTCGATGAGTTTCTTAGGCAAGATCCTGACTCAAAGGTTGCCTGTGAAACGCTTGTAACAACTGGCCTCGTTGTACTTAGTGGAGAGGTTCGTACCAACGCATATGTCGATGTTCAGCAGGTTGCGCGTAAAGTAGTTCGCGAAATTGGCTACACTAAATCCGACTACATGTTCGATGGCGATAGCTGTGGGGTAATATCAACCATACACGAGCAATCGCCTGATATAAACAGGGGCGTTGTTCGCCAAAGCGAAGACGAGCAAGGTGCTGGCGACCAAGGTATGATGTTTGGTTACGCTTGTCGCGAAACTGATGATTACATGCCTTTAGCCATTGAACTATCGCATATACTTCTAATGGAGCTGGCAAAAATTCGCCGAGAGGGAAAACAAATGACCTATCTTCGTCCCGATGCTAAAAGTCAGGTAACCATTGAGTATAACGACAACAATGAGCCACAGCGAATTCATACTATTGTAGTTTCAACTCAGCACGATGAGTTTGATACCGACGATAAAATGCAGATGAGCATTAAGGACGATGTGGCCAAAATTCTGATTCCTCGGGTTAAAGCACTTCTTCCCGATAGGGTAAAAGCCCTTTTTAAAGATGATTACATTTTACACGTTAACCCAACAGGCAAGTTTGTAATTGGTGGTCCTCATGGCGATACAGGCCTAACAGGTCGTAAAATTATTGTCGATACTTACGGTGGCAAAGGCGCTCACGGTGGTGGTGCTTTCTCTGGAAAAGATTCATCGAAGGTTGACCGTTCAGCGGCATACGCAGCAAGACATATAGCCAAAAACTTGGTGGCTGCTGGTGTGGCAACCGAGGTTCTTGTTCAGCTTGCATATGCAATTGGCGTAGCACAACCCGTTAGCATTAACGTAAATACCTACGGAACTGCATTGGTGAAGATGAGCGATAGCCAAATTGCTGATTTAGTTAGCAACCTTTTCGATTTACGCCCTGCAGCAATTGTTAAGCGGTTTGGTCTTAAAAATCCAATTTTCAGAACAACTGCGGCTTATGGTCATTTTGGTCGTGACTATTTTGTTGGGAAAGTAAAAATGGGAGGAGGAAACGGTACTCCCGAATATGAAAAGGAAGTAGAGTTTTTTGCTTGGGAAAAGCTCGACTATGTTGATAAGATAAAAGGCGTTTTCAATATTTAGCTTTTACATAACTCCTTGCAGAAGCCTCAAACAGCTGTTTGGGGCTTTTTGCTTTTTTAATTCTTTGGGGTAATTAGATATTTATGCTAATACTTTTACCTTTGTAAACAATTAATGTATTTGTTAATCGGTTAATATTCAGTACCACTATGCGACGAACCCCATTGCTATGGATCGTACTACCAATTGTTGCAATTACGCTTGCTGTTCTGGCTATCGTTTTTATTAAAAGCAGAAACACAGTTACATCAGAGGCATTAAAGGCTATTCCAATTGATGCTGCTATTGTTGTTAAGGCAAGTAGCCTTGGTCAACTATCGGACGCACTTCTCCAATCGAATGAGTTTTGGGAGGGTGTAGCGAGTTTTAACGTTGTTGCCGATGCCAATTCGTTTTTTGAGCTTGCTCAAAACTTAGCCGATAAATCACCCGTATTTGGTAGCCTACTTTATGGTAATCCTTTGTTTTTTTCGGCTCATCCGGTGGGGAAAGGTTCGGCTGAGCTATTTTTTACAGCAAACCTACCCGAGAAGGTAAGAGAATCGGAGCTAAGAAGTTTTATTGATAAAGAGTTTGCTCAAAAATATACCCTAACAAGCAAAGATTATAACAACGCAGTAATTTTTACATACACGCACAACGATGAGGAGAATGGAACCTCCTACTCTTTTGCAATTCATCAGGGTGTTATTATGTGCAGCCAGTCGCAACTCCTTATTGAGTCGGCTTTAGGTCAGCTAGCCAACCATATTTCGCTACTAAATAACCCTCAATTTATTGAGGTATACCATACCGCAGGAACAAAGGTGGTTGCCAACGTGTTTTTAAACTATACCCGATTGCCCAACATCTTCCTGCAGCACATCCATTCGAGGCAGCGCGAAAGCGCCCTAAACTTGTCGAAGGTAGGCCGATGGAGTGAACTTGACCTAACCATTAAAAATGATGAGTTCTACCTCAATGGCTTTGCTCAAACTCCCGACTCAATAAATACTTTCCTCAAGGTTTTTTCAAAGCAAAAGCCGGTGGAGATGAGGGTTCAGGAGGTTTTGCCCACACAAACAGCAGCATTAGTGTTTTTAGGGATATCCAACTTTAAAGCCTACCTTAATCAGTATCGGCAGTTTTTGTCGTTTAACGGAAGAGCGAGGGCACACGAAGATGAACTTAAAAAACTGAGTACGGCCTTGGGTTGTAATGTTGAGGAGTTTTATACAAATATCTTCTCCGAAGAAATTTCTTTAGCGTTCATCCCGTTTGAGGGTGAAGATTACGATAATAGCTGGTTTGTTGTATCGAGGGTAAAAAGTCAAGGTCAGGCCAAGCAAGAGTTTCAAAATCTGTTGAGCAATTACGCAAACAAACAGGGAGTTCCAGCATCTCGATACGAAAAAACTTTTACCATCGACAGGGAAAAGTCGGTTAGTATATTCAAATTGCCCCAATCGGGTCTGCATCAGGCTTTGTTCGGGAGTATGTTCGAATCTGTAAACGATCTGTATTTCACTTTTATCGATTCGTACGTGGTTTTTGGTTCGTCGTTTAACTCGCTATCGCGATTCGTATTGGCAAAAGTGCACAATAAGCAGCTTGCGCTGGAGCAATCGTACAAAGAGTTTTCGGTAGGCCTCACTGCTGAGTCGAATTTTGTTACATACATTAATCCAGGAAAAGCCGAGATGCTTTACGGCCAGCTTCTTGAACCGCAATCGGCATCCAGATTGCTTTCGCGAGCCGAGGCATTAAAACGAATACAGGGCATTGCAGTTCAGCTCACGGGCAATAAGGGCATGGTTTACCAGAATTTGTATGCAAAGTACTCTCCCTACACCTACGACTCACCCCAAACCGTTTGGGAAACAAGGCTCGATACTACAATAAGCATAAAGCCTCAGCTTGTGATAAATCACAATACGCAAGCCCGTGAGATATTTGTTCAGGATAATAGCAATAATATTTACCTCATAAATGAGGTGGGACGAGTGCTTTGGAAAAGGCCCTTGCCTGAAGAGATAATGGGTGAGGTTCATCAGATTGACGTATACCGCAATGGCAAGTTACAGCTTCTTTTTAATACTCGTTCATCATTATATTTGGTAGATAGAAACGGGAATAATGTTGAGGGATATCCGGTTACCCTCAGGTCGCCTGCAACAAATCCGGTAGCGGTGTTCGATTACGATAACAATAGGAACTATCGGTATTTTATTGCTGGAGAAGATAGGAAGGTTTACGTGTACAATAAAGAAGGAAACATTGTTACCGGTTGGGATTTTGATATGTCGGAGAGAGAAGTTCATCAGCAAATACAGCACTTTAGAGCTGGTACGCGCGATTACATAGTTTTTGCCGACAACAATCGCCTCTACAT
>CAZGQZ010000209.1:0-2154 GCA_964527985.1 uncultured Rikenellaceae bacterium
CAGCAAGCCATAGGCGAAGTTTTTGGCGGAAGCCTTCAAAACCTTGAAAAGGTTTTTCATGGAGTGGCAACAAACATAAATATTTATCAACCTCAACATTACCTATTTAAAGGCATGCCCAGCAGAATTGAAGTAGGGCGGTATCATTCGTGGGTGGTTTCACAAGATAATTTTCCTCAATGTTTAAAAATTGATGCCACCGACGACAACGGGTCTATTATGGCTTTAAGCCATCGTGAGCTAGATATTTGCGCCGTGCAATTCCACCCCGAATCGGTGCTTACGCCTATGGGGAAACAGATAGTTTTTAACTGGCTTAAACGGTTTGGCTAATGTAGAACTTATTGATTACAAAAAAATCGTCCCTTGAGACGATTTTTTTGTAGAGTATTTCGAGTAACTAGCCAAACGCAATCATCCGTTCATTTTCAACATCCTCAATGGACTTTGCCAGGGGTTTACCCAAAATTCGATGCCCCGTTTCAGTAATCAGGATATCCTCCTCGTTACGGATTCCACCAAAGTTTCGGTATTGGTTAACTTTATCGAAGTTGATGTAATCGCTATTGATACCGGACTGCTGCCACAAATCGATAAGTTCAGGAATAAAATAAATTCCCGGCTCGATAGTTAGCACAAATCCCGGCTTGAGCTCGCGACCTAAGCGAAGCGATTTTAGTCCGAACTGCTTGCTTTTGGGAACGCCACAGTAACCAACATATTGCTCGCCAAGGTTTTCCATATCGTGAACATCGAGCCCCATTAGGTGTCCGGTTCCGCAGGGGAAGAAAAGCGCATGCGCACCGTTTTCAATGGCATCGCTGGTATTCCCTTTGGTGAAACCAAAATCTTTTAACCCTTCGAAAATTATACGGGCAGCGTGCAAATGTACATCCCTGAAATGAACGCCAGGCTTTAGCATATCGATGGCACCATTGTGAGCCCTTAGGGTAATCTCGTATATCTCCTTCTGAACATCAGTAAAAGTTTTGCCCACAGGGAAAGTGCTACTCATATCCCCTGCATAACCCAAAGGGGTTTCATAACCAGCATCTAAAAGAAAGAGTTGCCCCTCGCTAATGGTATTACCGTGGTAATGGTTATGAAGCGTTTGACCATTTATGGTGGCTATAATAGGAAAACTAATATCGCCCCCATGGGCAAGTGCAACTTCGTGAACTTTTGCAGCAACCTGCGCCTCGGTCATTCCGGGTTGGGCATACCTCATTGCGGCCTGATGCATCTCGGCGGTTACCGATACGGCATGCTCTAGCTCAGCAATTTCTTCCTCCGATTTTACATTGCGTTGCTCGCCAACCGCTGTAATAAATGGTACACTTACCTTGCTGTTAGCCTCAGCGGGTGAAATACCTAGGAATCTCATCAGCTTAATGTAGTGTTCAGATCGATATGGTGGAAGATAATGAATGCTGCCACGCTGCACTCGATACAGCAACTCTGACAATTCGACAATAGAACCCGTATTTTCCACACCAACCTGGGCTGCCATCTCCCTAACCGTTGGCTGCGACCCCATCCATACAATGCTATCTATTGTAAAATCATCACCAAAAATGTAATCCTTACCATTTTCAATGTCCATAATGGCAAATAATCCGGGCTTGTTTATGCCAAAGTAGTATAGGAATGTGCTATCCTGACGAAACCGAAAGGTGTTATCCTCATAGTTCATACCCACCTCATCGTTTCCTATGAAAAATAAAATTCCCGATTTAAAGTTAGCTCTTAGCGCGTTGCGTCGATCGGTGTAGATTTGCTTGCTAAACATAGTATTTGATTTTAAATTTTGTCTTGAAAACTAACAGATTAAAACTACTTAATTTTATACTCCTTTGGATGGTTTTGCCCTAGCAAATGCTTTACAAAGAAATCCCAACGCTTGCGAAGAAAATATTTATTCCAATAGCAGGTATCATGATTATCGTTTGGTAAAACGATAAATTCAAAATCCTTATTGGCTTTCACCAGCTCGCCAGCCAGCTTGTACGTTGCCGATGGGTTAACATTATTATCCAGATCGCCAGTAACAATCATTAGGTTGCCCTTAAGTTTGCTGGCATTGGTTACGTTGGATTGGTTGTGATACTGCGAATCGACAGGGAAACCCTGATAAAGTTCGGGCCACCATATCTT
>CAZGQZ010000209.1:2254-4710 GCA_964527985.1 uncultured Rikenellaceae bacterium
AACTCGGCCAGCGACAGATCCATATTGAGCACGCTCCGCGCAAAGGTTTTGGGCGTACGGATGGTATGTGGGCCAGTGTAAGTCCCATCAATTACAGGGTACTTTTTGGTTGCATCGAAATTGGTGGGTTTTATTATTGTTCCATACAGCATGGTCTGGCCATCGTCGGCAAGCATACTAAACGGTTCTGATGGCTTCCAGCCCAACTCCAGCAAATCGTCGATATCGGTTTGCTCAACCTCCATTACCACCTTGCCATTTTTCAAATTGCGTACTACGGCAATATTCGGGTCTTTATGGGTTGAGTAGTTATCGACAAAGTATTTCTTGTCGGGTGATATGCTGATATTATGCGTTGCCTCCTCGGGTGTGAGCAACTTCTGGCGCTTCCCATTTATATCAATAGAGTACAAGTATTTCTGATAGGGATCTCTGCTGGGATCGACACCACCCGCAGTAAACCAAATGGTTCCGCTCTTTCTATCGAAATGCTCAACACCATACACGTAGAAACTACCCCTGGTGATTTGGTTTTTCAGTTCACCATTCGACAAGCGATAACGGTACAAATGGCTCCAGCCATCCTGCTCCGAGCGCCAAATAAACTCATCGTTCTTATAATCAACCTCCAAGGTCTCAGTATAGATATCGACAAAAGTTTTGGGATAGCTCTCGGTTAAAACTGAGCGTGTATTGCCCGTTTCAAGGTCAACCTCGAATAGTTCACGGGTTTTGTAGCCTCTGTAGTACCTTACATGGTATGCCTTAGGACTATCCTTAAAGGTGTAAAAGCTTGTCCCCAGAAAAGCAGGATTAGCGGGTAAATCTACTTTTATCGGGGTTCTGTCATCCACATCAAAAAGATAATAATCGACCATAGTAACTGCTGTGTCGCCCGCCAGGCTTCGCTCGTACGATACAATTTCGGACTGATATCCTTCGACATCTACTTTAAAAAGCTGAAGCCAACGAGTATTCCTGCGGTCGAGCTTTGGAACAATTAGCTTTTGGGAATTTTGGCTCCAGTAAACCTCAATGTTGTAATCGTTCTTTTCGCCCTTACTGTCGTTGCGGGTGAAATACCAGCTAAGGGTGTGCCCATAACCGTTTTCGGGGGTGCCGTTGGTGGTTAGCTGATGCTCCTGACCAGAATTCTTTTCGCGTAGGTAGATATTGCCATCGCTAATAAATGCAATCCACTTACCATTGGGCGACTGCGATTCCTTGCGAGAGGGCTGATTGCTTACCATTGCCCTAAGCAAATTTTGGGAAGAGTTATATGCCCATTGCCTTTCCTTGGCCCAGAATGTGAGTTCATCCCATCCAACTTGCTGAATCCTGCTAATTGGCAAATCGTAGGGCTCAACTTTTTCGCTAAGGCTATCGGATAGCAAAGAGGCTAATGCATCATGATTAAAAGCCAGTGTTTTCTGCTTTTTATCGGGATTTACCCGATAAAACTCTTTTCCCTTTCGTGTGCTAACATTGTACACAAAAGTACTTTTGTTGGATTGCCATACCGGCGAAACCCAACTTTTGTAAATACTCTTATCCAGATTTTGACGCAGAAATTTCTCTGCCCTTTGGTAATCCTCAACAGTAACCTGACCTATATTAATTAGTGGGATTACCATTAATGCGCTAACCAATAGTTTCTTAATATTTTTCATAATTATAAGTATTTGTTTATTATAAGTCAATTAATTCCTCTCTACCCACCGACCGATGCCGTTACTCCAAATGCAGCAAATATGAAAACTGCTTCATCTAAAGTTGCCATACTGGGCTCTGTCATGCTTTGGTATTGACTATTGCCACCCAACTTGGCATATTTTGCCTGGGCAATGTTATGATATGGTAATAGGTTAACCATTTTTTGTGTACCCGATAGTTCGGAAATGAATTTTGCCGTTTGCTCAAAATTTTGCACGGTATCATTAATACCAGCAATAACAGGTATTCGTATTATGATTTCTGCTCCGGTTTCAGCAATTGCGTTAAGGTTCTTTTTAATCAGTTCATTGCCAGCACCTACCCATTGTTTATGCAGTTCGCTATCCATCATCTTTAGGTCGAACAGAAACAAATCGGTTCGCTTGGCTACCTCAAGAATTACTTCTGTTTTCACATTGCCAGCAGTATCAACTGCTGTATGAATTCCTCTTTTCCGGCACTCGTCAAGTAGCTCAATAAGCATTTCGGAATGGGTAAGCGGCTCTCCGCCCGAAAAAGTTACTCCCCCACCCGACTGGTCGAAAAAAGTTCGCTCTTTCTCGATGATGTCCATAACTTCAGCAACCGACATTTGCTCGCCCGACATCTCAATGGCTTTGGTTGGACAAACCTCAGCACATTTTCGGCAAAGCATACAAAGCGAGCTATCGGTTACAATTCCTTTGGGTGTTAATGTAAGGGCATTCTCAGGACATGCCGTAACACAAGTACCACAAACTATG
>CAZGQZ010000210.1:0-4687 GCA_964527985.1 uncultured Rikenellaceae bacterium
TTTACCAGTAACAATTGACATTGGAAAGCCAGAGGGGCTGTAGGTCCACTGGCCAGCCTGAAATACCGAAGGCAGAATGGTTTTTACTGAGCTATTTACCTTAAGCATCTGATTCACTGCAGGAACAACTGAATTTGTAAATGCCCAGCCCGTAAGGGCTCCGTGGGTATTTCCGGTTAGCCTTTCAATGGTTAATGGCGATGATGAGAAACGGTTGGCCACCTTACCCTTTATTCCGGGGAAAATGGTTTCGTTCAGAATCTCAATGGTGATGGTCTCCATATAATCCCTTATTTCATTTGTCCAGCCAAACTCTTCAATTTTCTTATCCAGTTCGTAATCGAGAAATAAGCTTACTTCAAGGCCAACCTTACCTTCGGGAGCCAAAGCCGGATCGCGCAGAACAGGAATGGCAATTTCAAAAGTGTTCATCTTGAAATACTCCAACAGATAATTCTTTACCCTGTTTTTTAGCTCATTATTATCGGATTGGATTTCTTTCGAATTTAAAAACTCATCAATATCTTTTGTTGATACGGTTGATAGACCTCTTTTATCGGGGGTGTAGAAGAAATGCCCAGTGCAAATACTTTCGAAATACTCTTTATGCTCATCCACTGTTAGATAAACTGTAAAAACAGAATCGCCACCTTTTAAGGGTTTTAGCTCGGCACGTTTTTGCTCAATTCTATGGATTAACTCCTTGTTTTTTAATTCCTCAACGGGAATCGCACTATAGAGCTGTTTAAGATCGCAAGCCCAAATTAGGTTGGAATATTCGATGCGATTTCCATTACTGTCGATAACAAACTTCTCTTCTGGGTTCAAGTTTGTAACAGATACACTCGTATTTATTACTCCTCCCTTTTCGGTTATAAATTCTGTTACTCTATCAATTACGGTTGCAGTTCCTCCCTTGGGGTAGTGGTAATCCAGATAAAGGCTAAAATAGCTTAGGGCGAATGAGGTAGGCGTGTTCTTAAAAAAATGCTGAGCAATTATATCAATAAGCGCTTGGTTCTTAGTAAGTCTTTTCAAGTAATCTTCAACCGGTTCGTAAAGTTTATTTATTTTTCTCATTGTGAATAGGAAGCGGAATAGCCAAGGAAGCAGCTCACCGAATAGGTACTTTTTGTTCTTGACAAAATCCATTAAAGCCGGGTTATCGATGCCGTAAAGGACATCCATATAGCCCATTATCCTTTTAATCTCTTTGATAATTGCAGAAATGTCACTGGAATTATGGGGATAAAATGTTTTTAGGAACTCTTCATACTCGGCAATGCTATTCCTATCAATTACCTTGATAACCTTATCCTCAATGCCAACCGAAACCGTAACCTTTTGAAATTCGATGTCGATGCCCAGTTGTTTCAACATAGGAAATACAATGCCCGAGTTCTCAATGGAACGCAAGCCCGTATCGAAGTAAACGCCGTTTCGCTGAAAGGTTTGTACCAGCCCTCCGGTTTTTGGTTGCTTCTCGAACAGGGCTAATGATTTTCCCGATTTGGCAATATATGCAGCAGCGGTTAAGCCTGCAATTCCGCCTCCAACTACTACGGTATCGTATTTCATTTTAAGTGAAGATTATTGTAGAACAAAAATTGGTATAACAAAAACGAATATTCATGTTGTACAAAAAAAACTTGCATTGGTTAATCCCCTCTGGGGAATATCTTTCTCCCATATAATTTTGGCTACTATTGATATTTATGCCCTATGGGCAAATTAACTGGTTACAGCAACTTTGAATACAAAACATTTCATAGCCCGTAGGGCTTTAACATCAGTAAAAAAAACAATCTCTACTTGGATTTTGTCCGTAGGACATTAACCTAATTCTTTAGAATTTATATGAATAATCACATCATTTTCCTTTCAAAACTCTGTTGGCAGCAATTTTCCCGGTTAGTATCGACATTGGAACACCAGCAGGGCTGTAGGCCCATTGACCAGCCTGATAAACAGAAGGCAACGGAGTGAAAACTGAACGATCGGCAATTTGAATTTTGTTTATCACAGGCATATCCTTCTGGAATTCCCAACCAACAATTGCCCCTTCGGAGCTGGCAGTTCTGTTATGGTAGCTTAAGGGTGAAAACGAAAATCGAGCCATCACCTTATCCTTTAGCATTGGATAAACCGATTCTGAAATTACACTTAAAACACGGCTCTCAATTTCGGAAACAAACTCTTCGATCCATCCTGCTTCCTCTATCTTTTTGAATAGTTCATAATCGGCAAGGAAACTGATAATCATCCCAGTTTTGCCCGGAGGAGCTAACTCTTTATCCTTTAGACCGGGAATTGAAATTTCAAAAGTGTTAAGGGTTAGGAATTTATCGAGCCAATCAAGAACTTGCTGCTTGCTGATATTGTCAAAATTACCTAACAGATCGTAGAGTTCTTTCCTGTGGGTTTCTCCTAAACCTTTTCGTGATGGGGTATAGAAAAAGTGACCGTTTGCAATTCTTCTAAAACTTTCCAACGGTTCATCAATCTCAAGGAATAGCGTAAAAACCGACTCGCCTCCTTTGTTTCGAAATATTTTAACCTTTGTTTCTTCGAAATTGGTTATAACTTCTGGTGATAAATTTTCTGTTTCGGTTATTCTGTAAAGCGTTTTAAGGTCGGCTGCCCAGATAAGGTTTTTATACTTATAGCTATTACCCTTTTCATCTACTGCAATTTTTTCGCTGGGAATTACCTTGTTTATGATGGATCCAGTTTTAATTTCACCGCCCAGCTCAATAACTTTATCTTTTAGCGATTCGGATAGCTTGCCAACGCCTCCTTTGGGGTAGAAGTAATCGAGGTAGAGTGAAAAGTAGCTTAGCGCAAAGAATGTGGGTGTGTTCTTAAAAAAATGCTGTGCAATAATATCACGAAGCGATGGATTTGATATCACTGAGTTTAGGTAATCTTCAACGGGAATCTGCATCCGGTTTATTTTACCTACGGTAAATAGGAAACGTGGCATCCAAGGAAGGAGTTTCTTGAATATGAAGGAAGTGTCGCGTTTCAAATCCTTGAAAAGTGGATTTTCAATACCGTAAAGCACGTCCATGTGCTTCATAATTTTGCGGATGGTTTTCACCACTTTATCAATTTCATCACCACTTTCAGGGTAGAATTTTTTAAGTAAATCGCTGTATTCTGAAAGGCTTTCGATGTTTTCGATATGCAGTATCTCGTTTTCAACTCCCAATGAAACGGGACTTTTCACCACCTCAAGTTCAATATTCAAATCCTTTAACATTGGAAGGATAATACCGGCGTCTTCCAGCGCCCTTACTCCAGCATCGAAATGAAAGCCGTTGCGAGAGAATGAGTTAACCAGTCCGCCCAGTTCCCGGTTCTTTTCAACGAGAAGAACTTTTTGGCCCTCACGGGCCAGAAATGCGGTGGCTGTTAATCCGGCAATACCTCCGCCAACAATTATGGTGTCGTATGTACTATCAAGCATTTTATTCTAAATAATTTGTTAACAGCATTACTGGGCGCTGGCAATCTTTACTTTTTCTGTCTTTTATTATAATTATCAATATGGATATGAACCTCGTCCTCCATATCTGCTGTCGGAAAATATTTCTTCATCTCCTTGTCATATTCAATCCATTCCTCTAACCCTGCTTCCTTTGCAAAAGAAAATATTAATTGTTCCAAATTTTCTGTCTCATTTGATATTTTGTCATCATCAGTTTTGTGACTATTTAAAACCCATTCACCACAGTACATTATTGTCAGTAGTGTTTTATATTGTTTTTGGTTCATTTCAATTTTCATATTTTCTAGTTTTATGATTTTTAGGTAATTAGGTGTTGTTCCTTAAGCCCTGTAATTTTCAGCGTTTCTTCCCATAGCTCGTTAGCAACGTCTTTATCCAAAGCTGGTGGTGCTGGTTCCTCTTCGGTGGTTAAGTTAAAGAATTTCGCGCTAATATTATCCAACTCTTTTGAAACCCCCAGGTAGTAAAGTGCCTCCGCTGAAATGTCGGGAGATTTTAATGTTTTATCGAAGAAATTCCTTTTAAACCATCGGTAAACCGGACCGTTTTCCTGTCCAGTTTCCGTTTTTACTGCACCGGGGTGCATTGTGTTTATTGTTACTCCTGTATTCTTTAGGTGTTCATCGAAAACCAGCATTGAGAGTAGCTGAGCCAATTTGGCTGAGCCATAACTTTTTAATCCTGAGTAGCTTCTCATTCCCCAATTCAAATCATCAAGTCTTAATCCCCAAGCGGCAAACCGATGCCCTTCGGAACCAACCATAATAATTCGAGCCTTCTGCTGTGCTTTTAGCTTTTCCATCAATAGATAGTTCATTATGAACGATGAAAGGTAATGAACCACAAAAACTTTTTCAAGCCCTTCGGGCGTTAACTCTCTTTTTGTTAGGTAAACGCCAGCATTGTGGATTATAACATCAATTGGAGAATCTAGCTGCGCCAGCTCATTGGAAACCCGAAAAATATCCTTTAGTATGCTTAGATCGGCAATTCTATAATCGCATTTTACGCTAAACTCGCTTTCAATTTCATGGCGAAGTCTCTCCGATTTTTCGGGATTCCGGTTAATGCACAGCAGATTTGCCCCTTTGGAGGCGAATTTTCGGGCAGTTACGTAGCCAGGATATACCAGGGTGTCCTCCATGGCAAATGCTTTGAGCTTGTCCCGGCTACCGA
>CAZGQZ010000211.1:0-4685 GCA_964527985.1 uncultured Rikenellaceae bacterium
CAAGGTTATACCCAACGCTCATGTTAAAAATGGTCTTTTGAGCAGCGCCCTCCCAATTTAAGTGCTTTGCCAAAAGATGAATTATGATCCACGCATCGAGATACTGCTCAAACGACTGGGGAATGCGAAGTTCTTGTGACCATTCGCAGTTGTAACCTTCATCCTGTATATCAATACAAGGTTTTGAAACGTCCAACTCATCGAGAGTCTGAATAGTTTTCAACTCTATGTATCGTGCACCGCATAACCAAGCACCCACAATATTTTGCGATAATTGAGTGTGAGGGCCAGCCGCTGGTCCAACGGGGGTTCCTAAAGTTTGGCCAAACCTTTCAGTTTCTAACTTTCTATCGTTGGGAGAATAAAACAATTCACTTTGGATTCCAAAATAGTGACCAGCATTTAGCTGCGAAATAATTTTCTTAAAGAGTGCAGGAAGAGCGATAGGTACAAATCGATCAGTCATAAAAATTTCGAATTGGTGAAAAGGAATCAAAAATACGAAAAAGGTTATTAAAATTCGTTTTTATACCTTTACAATTGAATAATTCACGGTATTCTTAACTAGATTTATTCCAATTAAATCAATATACAATGCCAATAGGCGCAGTAATTCTGGCAGCAGGAAAAGGAAGCAGAATGGGGTTACCCAAGTGGCAACTAAAGATGCCAAATGGTGATTTTTTCTATAATTCGCTAATAAATATATTTCAACAATTTGGATGCAATACTATTCTTGTAATAAATGAGCATGATCATTTGAACCTAGCACCCCAACTAAAATCAAAAAAAATAAGTTTTGCATTGAATAGAAGGCTTGATCTAGGAAGAAGTTACTCATTGCAATGCGGATTAAAAAACCTTTCTTCAGTAGACTACTGTTTTGTTCACAATATCGACAATCCTTATCTTTCTAATGATCTACTTAACACTCTTCTATTAAATATTATAAATTTTGATTTCGCCCTTCCTGAACACAATGGAAAGGGGGGACATCCTTTGCTAATAAATTCGAAAATTATTAGTCGAATTCTGAGTCTTGAGAATAACTATCTTGAATTTAGAGAGGTTCTTGCCGAGTTCAACGGAACTAGAGTACCCTATAAACAACCCGAGATTCTTTTGAACATTAACACTCCGGAGGATTACCAAAAATTTATTGAAAAAGATTCTTCTACGAAATAAATCAAAAACTTCTATAACCCACCACACATTAGTATTTCTGATTTTTTTCCTAAATTGCGCGTTAAACCCTTTTTAAAAACGCATTATAAAACTATTAACACCCCACTTACATGACCAATACAGAACTTGTAAAAAAAATCGATGAGCTATCGAAAAAATACAGAGATTACACTGCACAAAACCTTTCGAAAATTGTAAAGATTAAATCGCTTAGCAGCGAGGAGAAAGAGGTTCAGCAAGAAGTTATGCGCCAAATGCGTGAGGCTGGGTTCGATGAGGTTACCATGGATCCGCTAGGGAATGTTCTAGGCCGAATTGGTAATGGGCCAACCATCCTTGCCGTTGATGGACATATTGATACCGTTGATGTTGGTAACATTGATAACTGGGAATTCGATCCTTTCTCCGGAGATATTGATAATGATTTTGTTTACGGACGTGGTACCGTTGACCAAAAAGGTGGTGTTGCATCGGCAATTACAGCTGGAAGAATTCTCAAGGAGATTGGTGTTCCCTCAAACATAACATACTACGCTGTGGCCAGCGTAATGGAAGAGGATTGCGATGGCCTTTGCTGGAAGTACATTATTGAGGAGAGTGGATTAAGACCACACTTTGCCATTAGCACCGAGCCAACCAACCTAAATATTTACCGCGGGCACCGTGGTCGTATGGAGATGCACGTTTCATTCAGAGGAATCTCTTCGCACGGATCGGCACCTGAAAGGGGCAAAAATGCTATCTACATGGCATCGCGTGGTGCATTAGAGATCGAAAAATTGCATGATCGATTGCATACCGATGATTTCTTGGGCAAAGGAAGCGTTACCATTTCCGAATTTGTATCGGGTAGCCCTTCCCTCTGTGCTGTATCCGATTTTGCCCGCCTTCACCTCGATCGTCGATTAACTTGGGGCGAAACCAAGGAGAGTGCTGTTGAAGAGGTTAAAAAAGCAATTAACAATCCCGATGCAAAAGTAGAGGTTTTGCACTACGATGGAAAAGCATTCACCGGACTAGAATACGGCATGGAGAAGTACTACCCCACATGGAAGATTGAGGAGAATGCACCAATTGTTCAGGTTGGCGTTCAATCGTTCAAAGAGCTTTTTGGCAAAGATCCACTGGTTGATAAATGGACCTTCTCAACCAATGGCATAGCCATTAACGGAATCCATGGCATTCCAATTATTGGATTTGGACCGGGCAACGAGGTTATGGCTCATGCACCCAATGAGAAAACGCCCATCGATCATCTTGTTGCTGCATCGGCATTCTATGCTGTGTTTGCGCTTAAGATTGTTGGTTAACCAATCATTTTATCAAATTTCGACAACCCCACATTTAAAGTGGTAGAATTTGACCACCTTAAATCTAAGGCAGGGTTGCCAAGATCAGAAAATCTTTAAAATAGATTTATAGTAATTACATAAAATTCTTAGAATCAAAATGGAACACATAAAAACCATTATCGACCAAGTTCGCAAAACTGGCGCAAATCTTTACGGAAAAGATTTTTTACTTACCTGGCAAAAAACTCGTGAGGAGTTAGACCTTGTTCTTCTTGTGGCTGAAGCACTTAAAGAGATGCGAGCCAAGAATATCTCAACCCGCGTGTTCGATTCGGGTTTGGCTGTTTCACTTTTTCGTGATAACTCAACGCGGACGCGTTTCTCGTATGCCTCTGCAGCAAATCTTTTGGGATTAACTGTACAGGATTTAGACGAAGGGAAATCGCAAATTGCTCATGGAGAAACAGTTAGAGAAACCGCCAACATGATATCTTTCCTTACTGAGATTATTGGTATTCGCGACGATATGTACCTCGGTGCAGGTCATACCTACATGAAAGAGGTTGGCGAAGCTTTAGAAGATGGATTTAAGCAAAAGGTATTGCCCGTTCGTCCCGGTATTGTAAACCTACAGTGCGATGTTGACCACCCAACCCAATCGATGGCCGATTTATTACATCTTATCAATCACTATGGATCTGTTGAAGCATTAAAAGGTAAAAAGATTGCCATGACATGGGCTTACTCGCCTAGCTATGGCAAGCCACTTTCTGTTCCTCAGGGTATTATCAATCTTATGACACGCTTTGGCATGGAAGTTTCACTTGCTCACCCAGAGGGTTACGGACTTATTCCCGAAGTAATGGATGTTGCCAGAAAAAATGCTGCAGAATCGGGTGGTAAGTTTGAACATGTAAATAGCATGGAAGAGGCTTTTGCCAATGCCGATATTGTTTACCCCAAGAGCTGGGCACCATATCACGTTATGGAGCGCCGTACCGATCTGCTTCGGGCTCAAGATTCTGCTGGTTTAAAAGATCTTGAAAAGGAGTGCTTAGCCAACAATGCTCAACACACAAACTGGGAGTGCACACGCGAAAAGATGAATCTTACAAAAGACAAAAAGGCGCTTTACATGCATTGCTTACCTGCTGATATTAGTGGTGTTTCGTGTAAGCAGGGCGAGGTTAGTGAGGAAGTTTTTGAGCAATATCGCATTCCAACATACGTTGAGGCTGGGTATAAACCTTATATCATTGCAGCCATGATGTTTACTAATCGATTTAACGATCCTGCAAAGGTTCTAGAGAAACTTTTAGCTAAGAATCAAAGTAGAGTAATTCTTTAGAGATAAAGAAATAAAAATTAACGAAGCAGTCGATGTAAAAGATTGCTTCGTTTTCCATACATTTTAATAAAACTGAATTACCAATGAATATCTACCTTCAATTAAGCGATTTTCTAACTAAGCATAAATCGGCTGCCCTTTGCATTGTTACGGGCACCTTTGGCTCGACACCACGAAAGATTGGATCAAAGATGCTTGTGGCTCCCAATGGCACAACATTGGGAACAATTGGCGGTGGAGCCATTGAACAGCAAGTGATTGACGAATCCAAGCAATGCATTAAAGCAAATAAACCTCTGAAGAAAAACTATCAACTTGAAACCGATTTGCGAATGCAATGCGGAGGGAATGTTGAGGTTTACATTGAGCCGTTGGGAAATCCAACAAAGCTATACATTTTTGGAGCTGGTCATGTTGGTAAGGCATTAGCCGATTTTGCAAAAAAGGTAGATTTTGACATTACCCTACTCGATTTCCGTCCAATTTCATTTACCGACGAAGAAAAGAATGCTTACCGCTTTATCCATGGCGATTACTTTGAAAGTTTAGAAACATTGGACTACGATGACAATACCTACTCGGTAATTATGACTCCAACCCATGATCATGATTTTGAATTGCTCAAAAGATTGGGGAAAAAACCGTTTGCCTATCTTGGTATGATCGGAAGTAAGAAGAAAGTTGCCAAAGTTAAAGAGATTTTGGTTGGAGAAGGACATTACACCGAAGAGGAGTTCAGCGCTTTTGACACCCCAATGGGCATACAAATGGCAGCTGAAACACCTGAGGAAATTGCCATAAGCATTTTGGCCAAGATGATTGACGTTCGAAACAAAAAGTTGAATTCATGACAGTTAACC
>CAZGQZ010000212.1:0-4544 GCA_964527985.1 uncultured Rikenellaceae bacterium
GAAAATTGAACCAGGACTATTGATGTCAAATTCCAATGAATTTAAACTAATAGAGCTTCCGGAGTTTGGATTGTCAATTATTGTAAACAACACAATAGTTTCAGAAAGATTATCTCTTTCATTATTATTAATGAAGAATTGTTCTTCCTTGCCCTTTCCTGAAGTTTTTAAAATGTCTAACTCGGAAAGTATTCCAGAAAAACTATCTTCAACATCTTTGTTTTCACTGTCGCTTTTATAAAGGTTAGTAAAAACTATAAAGTCTTTAGCAACGGTGTTTTCATTGAAATTTAAGTCAGAATTGCTTTCTCCGATTCTTTTAATATAGTTTACAAACGTTGCTTTATTAAAGAACAGTTTTTCCTTTCTAAACTCGTTGAAAATAATGTAGTAGATTGAAGCATAGCCATTTTTCACGAGTTGATAATGTAAAAGCCATAGACTACCTTCATCCTCTAAAAATGGGTCATATCCTATTTCATCATCAAACATTCTTTTGCCGAACTCGGTTGGTATGTCTTTATTGTCAATGACATTGAAAGCCTTTAGCCAAAAACGAATGGATGATACCATATTCTTTCCAACACCAAGTTGCACAACAGCATCTTCATCATTACAGTTTTTCCCCTTCTTCACGCAATCATATCCCTTTTTTAGCCAACGTTGTCGACACTGAAAGGAGTCGTGTCCTGAAAATGTGTATTTTGTATTGTATGTTTCTTTACTCATTTATAAAACTCATTAATCTTTTTTATTTGGATGCAAATAACTAGAAATATAATAACAATATGTATGTAATTCTTAAAAATTTATTAACATTAATTGAATGTCTAATAATCTAAAATTTCGATAGATAAAACTTTTACAAACAATTTTCTACATGTATTATCTTTCACAAAAAAGCTTTAACTAACTGCACTATTTATTGTTCTTAAGCGCCTAACAATTTCTGTTACCTTTTGATCATTTGTTTATCTTATGGGAAATAAATTTAGCACAAATCCCTTAAAAAACTGCTAAAAAAAAGTGCAGTATTTCGCTGTTTTGGGCAACCTTGCTGACTGGCTATTGGGTTTTGTGTTTTTACGAGGCAGGCAGGCAAACTCGCAATTACACAAGAGAAGTAGAAGTGCTAAGTGCTAAAATTGCCCCCTTGCTGAGTATTCAAAAAAATAAATTTGTGTTAATTAGTGCCACTAGCGTAAGGTATTTGGGCAAGAAATCGGTGGCATCTCAAAAAAAGGATCAACAAAAAAAGCCCCCGCTTTGCGGAGGCTTTAGTATGTGTTGTAAGCCGATTACTTAACTGAGTTCATGTAGGCAATCATGTCGAGAAGCTTGCATGAGTAGCCCCACTCGTTGTCGTACCAAGCTACAATTTTTGCAAAGTTATCGTTAAGCATAATACCTGCCTTTGCGTCGAAAATTGAGGTGCGCGAGTCGCCAATAAAATCGCTCGATACAAGGTCTTCATCGCAATAGCCAAGTACGCCCTTCATCTCGTTTTCCGAAGCCTTTTTCATGGCAGCCTTAATACTTTCGTAGTCGGTGGCTTTCTCAAGGCGAACGGTAAGGTCAACAACCGAAACGTTTAGGGTTGGCACGCGGAACGACATTCCGGTTAGCTTGCCTTTTAGCTCAGGAAGCACCTTGGTTGCAGCTTTAGCAGCTCCGGTTGACGATGGGATAATGTTACCTGCTGCAGCGCGTCCGCCTCTCCAGTCCTTAGCCGATGGGCCATCAACGGTTTTCTGAGTAGCAGTAGTTGCGTGAACGGTGGTCATTAAACCCTCAATAAGGCCAAAGTTATCGTTTAAAACCTTAACCACAGGGGCTAAACAGTTGGTTGTACACGATGCGTTGGAAACGATATCCATTTCCTTAGCGTATTGCTTATGGTTTACACCGTAAACAAACATTGGGGTATCGTCCTTCGATGGAGCCGACATAATAACTCGTTTGGCACCAGCCTTAAGGTGAGCCTCGGCCTTTGGTCTATCAAGGAATAGTCCGGTTGATTCGATTACGTACTCTGCTCCTACCTCATTCCACTTAAGGTTTGCAGGATCTTTCTCGGCAGTAACGCGAATGGCTTTGCCATTTACGATAAGCTTTCCATCCTTCACTTCAACTGTGCCATTAAACTTACCATGAACGGAGTCATAGCGAAGCATGTACGACATATAATCAACATCGATAAGGTCGTTAATTCCAACAACTTCGATGTCGTTTCTGGACATGGCAGCACGAAATGCTAAACGGCCAATTCGTCCAAAACCATTAATACCAACTTTGATAGCCATAATATTTATTTTAAAAAGTTAAAGTATAAAACCGATTTTTACTAAATCACTACAAAAGTAGCTAAAAAAAAGGAAACCGTAAGGAAAAAGGAGCTGAGAAT
Organism: uncultured Rikenellaceae bacterium; assembly: GCA_964527985.1. Classification (GTDB taxonomy): domain Bacteria; phylum Bacteroidota; class Bacteroidia; order Bacteroidales; family Tenuifilaceae; genus Perlabentimonas. The sequence goes on from CAZGQZ010000212.1 coordinate 2,405, forward strand.
GGCTGGTTTTACGCTGATTTATAACATATAAAAGGTAACGTAAAAAGCCAATATTGTTGCCTCAAACGATTGTACTCTGACTAGTAATTTTGCCCGCCACCAACAAAATCGTTAATGGTAGGTTCCGAAATTTTTCCAATATTTTTAATAAGCTCGTCCAGCTCCTGTGTTTCTTTTTCAACAAGCTCGTCAAAATTAGTGGCTACACCATTTACGTATTCGGTTTGCTTCACCTCATTGGTTTCGGGGTTGTGTAATTTCCAAATACCATCTTTTAGGCCATTGGCGTATTGCCCCTCGAGCCTAACATCGCCACCCATGTAGTACGTTTTAATTGGGCCATTCTCTAGGCCATCCTTGTAAAACAGTAGCGATTTAGTAGACCCATCGGGGTAAAACTGTACGGTTGGTCCATTTTTCTGATCGTTTTCCCAGGTTACCTTCTCATAAACTTCACCCGACGGGTAGTAGGTAATAAACTCGCCATGCTTTTTTCCCTCGTCGTACGATTCGGTAAAAACAACTTCGCCACGCTGTCCGAAATAATTCCAAACGCCATGTTTATTTGTTCGGAGATATTTGCCAGCAGCCATTTTACGGCCAACGGTGTTATACAGAGTGGCCTGAGCCGTATCGCCACATTCGGTAAACAGCAAGCGCGCGCTCACTTCGCCATTCTCGTGGTAGCGAATAAACTCGCCGCGGGGCTTATCATCCTTAAAAAACCCCTCGTAAGCTTTGCTTCCGTGTCTGTAAAACTTTTTCCAATGGCCTTGCTTTTGCTGCAAGTGGTCAACCTGATTAAAAATGGTGTCACCTTCAACGGTTTCCTGCGAAGTTGCGCTAAAGGCTATCAGCAGCAAAATTGGGAGTGCTAAGTATTTCATATCTTTTTATTCGCTAATTCAGGCGTAAATATAGCTATTCGTTGTAAAAAAAGCTCTTGGTTCTCCAAGAGCTTTTCTACTAAGTATTATAGGTTTTACTACTTCACCTCTTCAAAGTCAACGTCAGTAACCTCTTCGTCCTTCTTCTCTGTTGAAGTTGGCTCTTCGGTAGGTTGTTGCTGACCCTGCTGTTGGCTTTGCTGCGCCTTGTAAAGCTCTTCCGATGCAGCTTGCCATGCGGTGTTTAGCTCGTTTGTTGCAGCATCAATCGCCTCAATGTCCTGCTTTTGATGTGCGTCCTTAAGTTTAGCAAATGCTTGCTCAATTGGACCCTTCTTATCGGCAGGCAGCTTATCGCCAAACTCCTTAAGTTGCTTCTCGGTTTGGAAAATCATGCTGTCGGCAGCATTTAGCTTGTCAACCTTTTCGCGAGCTTGCTTGTCGGACTCCTCATTTGCTTTAGCCTCTTCGCGCATCTTCTTGATCTCATCCTCGGTTAAACCCGATGATGCCTCAATGCGGATTCGCTGCTCTTTACCTGTTCCTTTATCTTTTGCTGATACGTTTAGTATACCGTTAGCATCAATATCGAAGGTTACCTCAATTTGGGGTATTCCGCGGGGGGCTGGTGGAATTCCATCGAGGTGGAAACGGCCAATTGTTTTGTTGGCGCTTGCCATTGGACGCTCACCCTGCAGCACGTGAATTTCAACCGAAGGTTGATTGTCGGAAGCCGTAGTAAAGGTTTCGCTCTTGCGCGTTGGTATTGTGGTATTCGACTCAATTAGCTTGGTGAATACTCCACCCATGGTTTCAATACCTAATGATAGAGGTGTTACATCGAGCAGAAGAACATCCTTAACCTCTCCGGTAAGTACGCCACCCTGAATTGCAGCACCAATAGCCACTACCTCGTCGGGGTTTACACCTTTGCTTGGGGTTTTTCCGAAGAATTTTTGAACAACTTCCTGAATGGCAGGTATACGAGTTGAACCACCCACTAAGATAACCTCATTAATATCGGATGCCTGAAGACCAGCATCTTTAAGCGCCTTGCGGCATGGCTCGATGGTAGCCTGAACCAAATCGTCAACCAGCTTTTCGAACTGCGAACGGGTTAAGGTACGAACAAGGTGTTTTGGAATACCATCTACTGGCATAATGTAAGGCAGGTTAATCTCGGTTTGAGTTGAGCTTGAGAGCTCAATTTTGGCTTTCTCGGCAGCTTCCTTAAGACGCTGCAATGCCATTGG
>CAZGQZ010000213.1:0-4516 GCA_964527985.1 uncultured Rikenellaceae bacterium
AGTTTGGTTACCTATTCTTTCGCAAAACAAGAAATTTATTATTGATGCGCTAGGCTCATTAAATCGGACCATTGGTTTGCTTGCCGATGGTCTTAATGATAACAACGCTATTTCGCTTCAAACCCTTATGGAGAGTGCCTATAAAACACGTGCTATGTTCGAAAGCAAACAGAGAAATATTTCAGTAGAAATCAAAACAGAATCATTAACAAAATAAACCTATGAAAACTGAGGTTCAAGCAGCACCCAAACAGAAAAGAATTGGCAATATCCTTGAAGAAGCGGGTCGGATAATTATTGCTGGTCCCTGTAGCGCCGAGTCGCAAGAACAAATTATTGAAACAGCAAAGGCTTTAGCAGCCGATGGCCGAGTGCACTACCTTAGGGCGGGGATTTGGAAACCGCGCACTAGTCCTGGATCATTTGAAGGTGTTGGAAACATCGGCTTCCAATGGCTTAATCAAGCCAAAACAATAACCGGACTACCCATTGCCACCGAAGTTGGATCGGAGCGCCACGTTTACGAGGCCCTTAAGCATGGTGTTGACATGCTGTGGATTGGAGCAAGAACAGTGAGCAACCCATTTACTATTCAGGAGATTGCTGAGGCCATTCGCGGTGTAGATATCCCCATTATGGTAAAAAATCCGCTTAGTCCCGATATCAACCTGTGGGAAGGAGCTATAAATAGGTTTGCAAGGTTAGGCGTTTCACAGCTGGGCGCGGTACACCGTGGTTTTTCGCATTTAGGAAAGTCTATTCTACGGAATAATCCCAACTGGAATATTCCCCAACTCTTGCGAAAACGAATGCCTGACATCCCAATTATTTGCGACCCGAGCCATATTGCCGGACAAACCCATTTAGTTCAACCAGTTGCCCAAAGGGCAATGGAAATGGGGTTTAACGGATTAATGGTAGAGGTTCACACCAACCCTCAAAATGCCCTTAGCGATGCAAATCAACAGCTTACTCCACACGGTTTTACTGCTATGCTTAACCGGTTTTTCAGCGAGACAGACTATAGCAATCCCGAAGAGTTACTATCGGAACTAAGACTTGAAATTGACCTAATTGACGATGAGCTAATTCGGGCAATAGCAAATAGAATGAGCCTAGTAAAGCACATTGCCGAAGCCAAAAAACTTAGTAACATAGAAGTTATCCAGCCATCGCGTTGGGAAAGTATATTGCAACGAATTGGCGAATTGGCAAGCCAACAAGGACTAAGACCATCATTTGTTCGAAAGCTCTTTAATAGCATCCATAAGGAATCGTGCAATTTTCAGTATGAACAAATCCTGCAATCGTCGGTAAAGTAAAAAAAACAGCCTAATTTTATGTGCTCAAACAATGCGTAATGGAGAAAATTGAAATTAAAGGTTTGTACGCAAACTCAATCGTACTAGTTGGTGAAACCATCTAAAACGTTAACAAATACCTGCCCACAGCAAAAGTTTTTATAGTTGCCGATGAGAATGTGAAAAAACTTCACGGTAAAAGGTTCCCAAAATTCCCAACCTATAGCGTAAAACCCGGCGAAGGTTCAAAATGCCTTGAGGAAGTTGGTAAAATATGTCAATGGCTTTTAGAGAATGAAGCTAACCGCAACTCCTTTATTCTTGGTATTGGTGGTGGAGTTACCTGCGATTTGGCTGGTTTTGTGGCATCGGTGTTTATGCGTGGAGTGGGGTTTGGCTTTGTCTCCACCTCCCTCCTATCGCAGGTTGATGCCAGCGTTGGTGGCAAGAATGGGGTTAACCTATATGGCTACAAAAACATTGTGGGCACATTTACCCAGCCAAAATTTGTTATCTGCGATATTAACCTGCTTAGCACGCTTCCGCAAGAGGAATATCTCAATGGGTTTGCTGAGGTTGTTAAGCACACGCTCATTGCCGATGCGCAATTGTTTGGATTTATTGAAGAGAATGCCGAAGAGCTAAAATCATTCAATCCTGAACTACTTAAAAAACTTATTGCTCTCTCGGTAAGGATTAAAGCAAGAATTGTACAGACCGATGAACATGAAAAAAGCGAACGAAAAAAGCTAAACCTAGGGCACACCTTGGGACATGCTGTGGAGAAAGTTACAGGATTATCGCACGGTAAAAGCGTAAGCATTGGGATTGAGTTTGCCGCGAGGCTATCAGCAAAAGAAGGGTTAATATCTAACACCGAATACCTTCGGATTGTAAATTTGCTTATTGCTCTGCAACTACCTGTTTGCATAAAGAGTAAACCTGAGAGTATTTTCAATGCAATGGTTATGGACAAGAAGCAAAATGACAAAGGGATTGACTTTATCCTTATAAAAAAGATTGGTGAGGTTGTGATTGAACATATTACCTTTAACAAACTGAAGCTACTTATTAACAGCTAAATAGTTTATTTGTTTTTTATTGTTATACTCCTGCTCTGCAATAGAGACTTTTAGCCATACCACAAAAGAAAAAAGTATTGTAAATGTATTTCCAACTTACTTGAAATGAACCCAAAAATCTGCCTTAGCATTGGTAACCTCAACTTTAGCGAGATTTTATTACACCTAAAAGATGTAGCCCTAGCCGAAATCCGAATCGACCTGCTAAACCTAACCGACGATGAGCTATCGGCAGTTTTTAAAGAGCATAATAACTTAATTGCAACCTACCGTACAACAACTGACTTCGATAAAATGGTTGAAATTCTTACCAAGGCAATGAGTTCGGGCTGTGCATACATCGATATCGACATTGAAACACCCGAAGATTACAGAAATAAGCTAATAAAGACTGCCGAAAAGTACGGTTGTATGGTTATCCTATCGTATCATAATTTCATTGAAACCCCCAGCAACGAAAAGCTAGATATGGTCGCAAAGTATCTTTTCAGCAACAACGCTCACATTGCAAAAATTGCTTGTATGGCAAAAACCGAAGGCGATTGCAGCAGGTTACTACATTTGTACTCACATTACAATAACCTTGTAGCGTTCGCCATGGGCGAAATTGGTAAAAACACCCGCATACAAGCAGTAAAACTTGGAGCACCCTTCACCTACGCATCGGTAAAAGGAAATGAAACTGCACCCGGGCAAATGACCTATAACGAAATTGAAATCGAACTAAATAATTAACCCAGCAATGAGCAAAACGCTATACGCCGTTTTTGGCAACCCAATACTACATAGTAAAAGTCCACAGCTTTTCAACTCAGTTTTTAATGAGTTTGGCATTAATGCATTCTACACGCGCATCAGGCCGCTATCGGCCAACGATATTATCCATATTATTCGCTCAATGCCCCTAGCAGGGGCAAATATCACCGCACCATTTAAGGAGGATATTGTTGACCTTGTTGATGTGGTTTCGCTCGATGCCGAGGAGATTGGCGCCATTAATACCATTGTAAATTCCGAGGGCAGGCTAATTGGCTACAATACCGACCACTACGGTGTTACCCAATCGCTTAAAGAAGCGGATATCGACCTAATCGGAAAAAAATGTCTTGTGCTGGGCGGAGGTGGTGCAGCCCGAGCGGTGGTTTACGGGTTAAAGCTAAAGGGCGCGCAGGTTACTATTTGCAATCGCACCCATAGCAAAGCAGAAACAATTGCGAACGATTTTGATTGCGAACTCATGCTCTGGAACGACTTTGATACCAAAAAGGCATTCGATGTGATTGTTTCAACGCTTCTTCCCGAGGTTTTTCCACCATTCTGGGAGCAACTCAAATTTCAAACCCTGTTCGATGCATCGTATAAGCAATCGAAAATTTCGGAGTTCGCAAATCACAACGGCCATACCGTTATCTCAGGTAAGCGATGGCTTTTACATCAGGCAGTTGAGGCGTTTAGGCTGATAATGGGCGAAAACCCTCCCATACAAATTATGGAAAACGCACTCAGCATCAGCATAAAAAAAACCGATTTGCATGTTTTAGAGTACCACGGGGACAAGAGCCAAAATGAGAATTTTGAAAGTGCTGATCTGATAGTATCAGCAAAAAGCCAAACCGACCAAAGTATAAAAGCCATTATAGATGAAGAGATTAGTAAGGCCTTCGCAGGTTAAGGGAACGCTTGCAGCACCCGCATCGAAAAGCCTAGCCCAAAGGGCTATTGCCCTTGCCAGCCTAGCAAAGGGGAAATCGGAGGTGTTACACCCCGGGAAATCCGATGATGTTTTGGCGGCCATTGACGTATGCAAAACTTTAGGGGCAAAAATCCGCATTGATGATGACAAACTGCTAATTGAGGGTGGAATTACAGCACCTGTAAAGCCTTTGCAGTGTGGTGAGTCGGGCCTAGGAATCCGAATGTTTTCATCAATAGCAGCAACACTTAACCAACCGGTAATGCTAACGGGAAACGGATCGCTAACCAAACGACCAATGAAAATTGTTGAAGAATCGATAAAAGCATTAGGCGCAAGCTGCTCAACGCAAAACGGATTTATCCCTATAACTGTGCAAGGCCCATTAAAGGGCGGCGTGGCAAAAATTAATGGCTCGCTCAGCTCGCAGGTACTAACCG
>CAZGQZ010000214.1:0-4495 GCA_964527985.1 uncultured Rikenellaceae bacterium
CTTGCGCTATTGATGTTGCATTAAAGGTGTTGGTTTCAATAATATCGGCACCCGCCTCAAGGTACGCGCGGTGAATTTCCTCAACCACATCGGGGCGCGTAAGCGATAGGATATCGTTGTTTCCTTTTAGATTATTGGGATGGTTCTCAAATCGTTTGCCTCTAAAATCTTCCTCGGTAAGTTTAAACCTTTGGAGTTGGGTTCCCATTGCCCCATCGAGGATTAGGATGCGCTGAGCGACAAGTTCTGTTATTTGGGTTTTATTCATTTTTATGTTGTCTGTTTTTTATCCTTTCTCAGGTACGTCCAAAAATGCTACAAACACATCCAACTTTGATATCAGTTTTTGCACCTTATGCAGGTTTTTTAGGTTGATAGTGCCAATAACGTAATTGTAATCTTTACTTGAGTATTTCTCGTCGATGCTCTCAAAATCAAAATGCTCAAAATCTATCACGTTTTTGTACCTCAGGTATATTTTTATTTGCACATCATTTGTAAACTGGGGACTATCGAAGTACTTACGCTTTTTGTATTCGTACTTATAACCGTGCATACGTGCGGTAATATCCGATAGCACAGCGCTGCCTGTTGGAAAACCACCTGCCCCCTTGCCAAACATAAACTGTTTCTCATAAAACTCGCCTTGAATTACCACGCCATTGTATTCATCTTCTACATTAAATATGTAATCATCGGCTGTAACCAGTTTGGGCATTACCAGTAGGCTAAACGAACTGCCGTTTATTTTGGTAGCCTGAGCAATAAGCTTGATTTTTAGCCCTTTTTCCTTTGCGAACCGAATGTCGAAGCTATTTAGCTTGTCGATTCCTAAAACAAAAACTTCGGATGGGTTTACAATGGTTCCAAAACCATGGGTAGCAAGAATTACTAGTTTATTGAGAGAGTCCTGTCCGCTCACATCGAGTGTTGGATCGGCCTCGGCAAAGCCCAGCTCTTGCGCTTTACGCAATGCTTGCTCGTAGGTGCTATTCTCATTAAAAATTTTTGAGAGGATGTAGTTAGACGAGCCGTTGAGTATTCCTGTAATGCTAACTAGCAGGTCGTTATCGTAGTATTCTTCGAGGTTTCGAATAACCGGTATACTACCGCAGGCCGAAGCGTCGTAAAGCAAGGCAACACCATTCTCGTTTTGTATATTGATAAGCTCTTCCAGATGGTGTGCCAACATCTTTTTATTGCCAGATACCACACTTTTGCCCGATAGTAATGCTGTTTTAACAATTTTGTAGGCCTCTTCGGCATCGCTAATTAGCTCGACCACAAGGTTTACCTCTGGGTCGTTTAGGATAGTATTATAATCGGTACAAAAGGCATCTTTTGCTATTGAACGTTCTTTTTCGGGCTCCTTAATGCAAATCGATTTTATTTTGGCTTTAGTAGCTGGACTCTTCTGTAGCACGTTGTACAGGCCTTCGCCCACCACGCCAAATCCGAAAAGTCCAATGGTTTGTTTAGTATCTTGTGTTGTCATTTTTTTTGTTTTGATTTAATTGATTTTGTCGGCTCGTCATTACGAGTCTAGTATATCTTGACTAGACGAAGTAATCTTTTTAAGTTATAGATTGCCTTACCACTTAATGGCGGATCGCAATGACGCTGGGGTACATTTGTATCTTAGTCATTGAGAGTATCTGAGTACAAAAGGTATTTAGTAATTAACTCACTCAGCTGCTCATTCTCAATAAGAAAACCATCGTGCCCAAAGTCGGAGTTAATCTCGGCGTAAATCGCATTGGGAATGAATTCCGCCAATTGTTTCTGCTCAATTGGTGGAAATAGTATATCGGTTGAAATTCCAACGCAAAGCGTTTTGGCGGTTACTTTAGCAAATGCTTGCTCGAAACTACCTCGACCGCGAGCTACGTTGTGCGTATCCTGACTACGAGTTATTGAATGGTAGCAATGCGCGTTGAACCTATCGACCAACTTTTTACCCTGATACCGTTGGTAGCTCGATGCTCTAAAATTTTCAACCTGTTCGTTATCCTTTTCACTTTGGGTAAGGTTGTACGCCTCGTATCCTCTATAGCTAAGAAGTCCCAGTCCACGTGCGGCGGCCAGTCCTGCTTTACCCCCGTTGGAGTCCCCATTGAAAAATGTAGGGTCGGCCTCAATGGACATACGCTCGGTTTCGTTAATAGCAATAGCCCAAGGGGTTTGCATATAGGTTGTGGCAACCAGCATCATATGCTCAATTCGGTGTGGATGCATAATTGCCCATTCCATACTTTGAAATCCGCCTATTGAGCCTCCGACAATAAGGTGAATTTTTTCAATTGCCAGATGTTCTCTAAGTAGTTCATGTGCATTTGCCCAATCGCGAACAGTTATTAGCGGAAAATTGTTTAGCCAAGGTTTTCCTGTTAATGGATTAATGCTTAGCGCACCCGTTGTGCCATAGCAGCTGCCAAGTATATTTGCACACACAAGCGTGTACTTATCGGGGTCGAATAGTTTACCTCTTCCTACCATTCCGGGCCACCAGTCTTCGGCATCGGAGTTGGCAGTGAGTGCATGGCAAATCCAGATTACGGGTTTTGATTTATCAATTTTCTCCTCAGAAGTATGATAGCAAATTTCAATATTGGCAAGAGATTGTCCTGATTCAAGTTTGAACTCTTCGTTGTGGGTGTAGGTTTTCTTTATCATAAGATTCTCATTTTTTCGTCATTTCGAGCGCTCTTTGCGAAGTAATCTGAATTTTAAGATTGGCATCGTTGAACTCATAAAGATTGCTCGTTTGCTTTAGAGCAATAATCGCTCTTCGCAATGACGACTTTAATAATTATATGTTTCTTAAAGCATTCTCAAAATCTCTTATAATATCATTAATATGCTCAATACCCACCGATACTCTGAGTAGGCTGGGCGTTACACCTGCCGCTTCCTGTTCCTGAGGGTTTAGCTGCTGGTGGGTAGTGTTGGCAGGCTGGATAATTAGCGTGCGTAAATCGCCAACGTTGGCTACATGGCTAACAAGTTTTAGACTATCAACCACCCGAGAGGTTGCATCAAGGTTACCATCAACTTCAAAGGAGAGCATACTTCCAAATCCATTCCGCAGATATCTTTTAGCTAGATTATGCGATGGATGCTCAGGCAAACCTAAGTAGTTTACACATTTTACCTTTGGATGCTGTTGTAGCCATTTTGCCAAGGCTATTGCGTTTTGGCATTGCCGCTCGGTACGGAGCGAGAGCGTTTCAAGTCCTTGAATCATCAGAAATGAATTGAAAGGACTTATGCAAGGCCCAAGGTCGCGCAGCCCCTCGCAGCGTGCGCGGGCAATAAAGGCGGCGTTGCCAAACGCTTCGGTGTATCGTAACCCGTGGTAGCCCGCTGATGGTTCCGATAGCAATGGGAACTTCCCGTTTTGCCAGTTAAAGTTACCCGAATCGGTAATTACCCCACCCAGCGCAGTGCCATGGCCGTTAATCCATTTGGTAGCCGATTGAACCACGATGTGGGCACCATGCTCAATGGGTTTGCATAAATATCCTGCTGCAGCAAAAGTATTGTCAACAATTAGGGGGATTTGGTACTTATTGCTTAGCTTGCTTAACTCATGAAAATTGGGTACCGAAAAACCTGGGTTGCCAATAGTCTCTACATAAATGGCTTTGGTGGTTTCGTGTATTTGTGCCTCTATGTCGACAGCCTTTTCGCTTTTGGCAAAGCGAGTGGTTATGCCAAAGTTTTTTAGGTAAACCTTTAGTTGGTTAAAAGTACCACCGTAAAGGAATGGCGAAGCCACCAGCGAATCGCCTTGCGAAAGAATAGTGGTGATGGCTATTAGCTGCGCTGCATGCCCTGATGAAACCACAAGTGATGCCAGCCCGTTCTCGAGTGATGTTATTCGTTTCTCGAGCACCTCAGTGGTAGGGTTGGTTAGTCGACTGTATATGTTGCCTTCTTCTTCCAACGCAAAAAGGCGTTGTGCATGCGCGCTATCTTTAAACTTGTAGGCTGTGGTTAGGTTTAGCGGAACGGTTTGCGATAGGGTAGTGGGGTCGGTATCGTAACCTGCATGTACTTGCAGTGTTTCGTAGTTGTTATATTGTTGTGAACTCATCTTGTAAATGTAAAATGATAAATGAAGAATGAAATGTATTGGATGTATACGATGCCCCCTGCAATCCCTTGGATTGCATAGAGATAAACCCACTAAAAGTAATTAGAAAGGGGCAAAAGAGTTACCAGCTGCGCTGGCCGCGCATGGAGCATGTGGACCCTTTCTGACTGCTACAAAGGAATGAAAATCGATGTTGGATATACGAAATAACTAGTCCAGCATTGGACAAAGCGTAAAACTGATGTGTGAAGAGTAGCGTTTTCATTTACTGGTTTTTAATTTATAACTCCCTTTCGGGCAGGTTTTAGCACCTTTCTGCCAGTGAGGCTGAGGTTGCTAGAGCATCATTGAGCCTGTTCTCTCCGCTCTTCTTTATAAACAAACCTTTTGCAAGGGATG
>CAZGQZ010000215.1:0-4430 GCA_964527985.1 uncultured Rikenellaceae bacterium
CTTAGCCCAGGGGTTAGCGTATGGTTTTCGGGGTTGTAAACAGATGCGGAGTGCTTAAGCGTTCCATGTTCTTCGGCTTCGTATAGCTCGAGGCGCTTAAGGCCAGCTTCATCACCATCGGTTAGTAAGTCGAGATCCTTTTTGTTTAAATCGATGGCAAAGAACTCGGTTTGCGAATTTTTCACCAGATCAATAGGAGTATAGTTCATTAACGTTGGATACTTTGGGCAAAACCGGAATGCCTTTTCGCCCTCAACAACATACTTGCCAAGGCCAAGCGCAACGGTAGCAAACCCGTCTTCGGGTTTAATGTGGCCAAATGGGTAGTAGTTAAACGATTGGGCAACGCCGCTAATGTGTGGGTAGTAGTATGAGCCAAACTTGTTGCCAACTACCTCCTGTATGATAACGGCCATTTTCTCGTCTTCAATCTTAAAGTTAACGGCTTTTATGTAGTTTCGTGCCGTGTCGGAAAAAACCGAAGCGTACACAAGCTTAATGGCATCCATGGCTTGTTTTAGCCGTACTTTTGGATCGGGGTTGTTGTTTGGAACAAGGTATGTTTCGAATATTCCTGCAAAAGGTTGCATAAGCGAATCTTCGAGCAAACCCGACGACCTAATGGCTAATGGGCGATAGTAAATTTGCAGCAGTCGTTCGAGCCTTGCTTTTAGCTGATCGGACAGCTCGCTTTTCAGAAAAAGCTTTTTAATTTTTGTGTAGTCTGTTTCGGCAAAAACCTTTTCGTAAAGCCCATTTCGCTGCATAAAACACTCGTACTCGTTTATGCCAATTATTGATGTACGCGGACTGTAAAGGTTAATATTAGGTACGTATTGCGATATTTCAAAAGTGTAAAGTAGGGTGTTGATGAATGAGAGGCCTCGTCCTTTACCTCCAATTGACCCGTCGGCCAGCGAAACAATATTGCTTGAGTCAACTTCCCATGCTGTTTCAAAACCTACAATTTTTCCGCGCCGTTTCTCTTGTCGATATTTTTTAAGAGTACTTAATAGGTATTCTCTTATCTCTTCGGGGCCTGAAAAATCGTTTATGCTCGATGGGTGGATAATGCGTGCAACATTAATTTCGCCACGTGCGGTAAGCCAAAGCGAGAAGTGGTTTTTTTCGGCGTGAAAAAGGATGCTTTCACCCGGAATTTCCCTGAGGCAGCGCTCAAACTCCTCCATATTAGTTGCAGTTGCAATGGGTTGTCCAATGGCATCCTTAAAAATAAAATCACCAAAGCCTAAGTAGTTGCTAATAAAGTTTTTGAGGTCTTGCATTAGGCTGTCGGAGTTCTTGTTTATGAAACCAATGTTCATCATTTCCTTCATAAACGCATCGGTTTCTTTGCTTGCAATTCGCCTGCTAAGCAAATTAACCTTTTCCTCGTTACTTTGCTCGTACGATTGCATTATAACGGGCAGATTAGGCAACGATTTTCGTATTTCGGTAATAAGGTTTATACCAGCGCACTCATCGAGTTTGCCTTTGTGGAAAAACTTAACATCGGAAATTACGCATAGCATGTAGTCCTTGTAACGCTTAAAAATTTCAACGGCTTCTTCGTAGGTACCTGTAAGCAAAATTTTGGGTCTAATTCTAATTCGCAGCACTTTATACAGGTCGTCGGTGCTTACATCGTCAATTATGCGTTTTGTTTGCTCCAAAATACTACTGTATAACAACGGAACGTACCTCGAGTAGTATCTTGGCGAATCTTCAACAAGCAGAATAACCCTTGTAAGGCCAATGCGCGTATCGTTTTCTAGGTTTACCTTATCTTCTAAAAGTTTTATCATTGAGAAGAAAACTTTTGGATCGCCGTTCCACTCAAAAACCTTGTCGATACTTTGGAGTGCAAAAGGATTTTTTTCCATTTCGTTTAGCACTGCCGAGTTATTCACCAAAAGGTAAAGCGGAATGTACGAGTAGTCGTTTTTTATCTTTCGGCTCATCTCAATGGGGGTAACCTTATCGGCACCCATCATTATGATAATCATGTTGAAGTGCTTATCCTCAAGTTTTTCCATGGCCTCCTCAAGGGTGGAAACACCGGTTATGCGAGGTACGCTTGTGAGGCTAAGTTTTGCGTATTCGCCTAGAATATTATCGGTTACCCTGTCCTCTTTTTCAAGGTTGTATGCGTCGTAAAGATTGGCAATAAGTAGAATTTCCTTTACTTTAAATGGCATTAAATCGTGGTAAATATCTCTATCGAAGTTGTGCTGGTTAATGAATTTTTGTAGCAAGCGCTTACGGGCGTGCGGTGTTTCGGCTTCAGCTGTTCGTTTTGAAACTTTTACCTCTTTAACAAAATCTTTACCTTTTATAGAGTTTAGGTATCCAACAATAAGGTTGCTCAGGTTTTGTATAAGGTCTCTTTCCTCTTTAAGGAAGGGGCCTTCATCTTCCTCAGGAAAGTCTTTAGTATAAAAAATCTCTATCTTCCCAGTGTTTCCATCAATGGTTTTAAAGTCCTGAACCTGAACCCACGAAGTTTCTTTAAATCCCACCGAAGTAAACTCCATGCCCTCGTATTTAATGCGTGCAACGGTATACTGCGGAAATTGCCATGCATCGGGAAGTATTAGGCAAATCTGACGAAGTGTGCCTTCAACAGTCCGCCCTTCTTTAATAATTGAAGTTGTTCGGTTTATAGCGGCTAGCTCCTTAAGCCTCTCTTTATTTTCGGCTTGTAGCTTATAAAAGTCTTCTTGTGATGTGCTGCTTCCCATAATTACAGGTTTTATGGTACTAATTTCAATGAATGAAGGTATTTCCGAATCTCAACTTACCAATATACAGCGTTTTTTTCACACCTCGTTTCATTCGATTTCATTTACGTGTTTTACTTAGATTGTTTAAGTGTATTACCTATTATACTAGTCGGTAATTTCCTTAAAAATATTGCAAATCAATGTTTTGTAGTTTCTAATCGGTTAACTTGATCTCACAATTTAATAAGTTTCTCTGTTTTACTAACCAAACGTATAAAATCATGAAAAATCCAGCTTTAGAAGAAAAGGTTAACAAGTTTATGGCATACATCGTTGCTAAAAATCCTGCTGAACTTGAGTTTCATCAGGCTGTTAGGGAAGTTGTTGAGAGTATAATTCCCTACATTGATGAAAACCCAATATACAGCGAAGAGCGCATTTTGGAGCGAATATGCGAACCCGAGAGGGTTATTGTTTTCCGCGTTCCGTGGATTGACGATAAAGGAACCATTCAGGTTAACAGGGGTTTCCGAATTGAGATGAATAGTGCAATTGGCCCATACAAAGGGGGATTACGTTTTCACCCAACGGTTAATCTAGGAATTCTTAAGTTTTTGGCTTTCGAACAGGTATTTAAGAATAGCTTAACTACGCTGCCTATGGGTGGTGGTAAAGGTGGCTCCGATTTCGATCCCAAAGGCAAAAGCGATAAGGAGGTAATGCGTTTCTGCCAAAGCTTTATGACAGAGTTGTGTAAGCATATTGGTCCAAATACCGATGTGCCTGCTGGTGATATTGGAGTTGGTGGTCGCGAAATTGGTTTTATGTTTGGTCAGTATAAGCGAATCCGCAATGAGTTTACCGGAGTTTTAACTGGTAAAAACATACTATGGGGCGGATCGCTAATTCGTCCGGAGGCTACGGGTTATGGAAATGTTTACTTTGCTCAAGAAATGCTTAGTACTAGGGGAGAAACCTTTAAAGATAAGGTTGTTGTTGTATCTGGTTCAGGAAATGTTGCACAATACACTGTTGAAAAGGTTAACGAGTTGGGTGGTAAGTGCGTAACGCTTTCCGATTCTGGTGGGTTTATATACGATCCTAACGGAATTGATAACGAGAAGCTTAAGTATGTAATGTGGCTTAAAAATGAGAAGAGAGGTAGGATTAAGGAGTATGCCGAAAAGTATGGTTGCGACTATTTCCCAGGTGAGCGCCCTTGGGGAATTAAATGTGATGTTGCACTCCCCAGCGCAACTGAAAATGAGATAAATGGAGAAGAAGCCAAAACGCTGGTTAAAAATGGATGTATTTGCATATCCGAGGGAGCAAACATGCCATCAACCCCTGATGCTATTGAGGTTTACCTTAATGCAAAAATTCTTTATGGTCCAGGTAAGGCTGCTAATGCAGGTGGCGTTGCCACTTCGGGCTTAGAGATGACACAAAACTCAATGCGCCTTTCGTGGACTCGCGAAGAGGTAGATAGCCGTTTGCAAACTATCATGAAAAATATCCATAAAACCTGCCAAAAGTACGGAACAAAAGAGGATGGGTTTATTAATTACGTTGATGGTGCAAACATTGGTGGTTTTGTTAAGGTGGCCGACTCAATGATTGCCCAAGGAGCAGTGTAAGTGAATCTATTTACATCAATGCAGGCGAGGTTAATCCTTGCCTGTATTTTTATTGGTTCTAAACAAGTGG
>CAZGQZ010000216.1:0-4420 GCA_964527985.1 uncultured Rikenellaceae bacterium
AACCATAACCGAAGCAAATACAACGCCAGCACCCAGAACTGGAGTATTACCCAAACTGCCAACGGTTTTATGTACTTTGGGAATAACGACGGCACACTGGAGTACGATGGAACAAGCTGGAAAACGCATATAGTTCCAAACCGTTCTGTGGTTAGGTCGGTTTTAGCCATTGGCGACACGGTTTATACCGGCGCATTCGAAGAGATTGGGTTTTTGGCTCCAAACCACAACGGGGAACTTCAGTACAACTCGCTTAACCATTTAATTCCCGAATCCTACAAAAACTTCGATGAAATTTGGAACATATACGAGAGTAATGGTAGAATCATTTTTCAGTCGTTCAACTATATTTTCATACTTTCCAGCGGAAAGATAAACGTTATTAAACCGTTGAGTAAATTCAGTATGCTTCACAAGGCCAACGGAACTTTCTACATAGTAGATGCTGAAAACGGTTTAATGAGGGTTGAAAATGACAGTCTGATATTAACCAGCAACCATCCAATATTCTTCAGAAACGAGATTCGCTGTATAATTTCACTCGATGAGGGTAGCCTGCTTATTGGAACTTCAAACGAGGGAATTTTCCTTTTTGAAGAAAAGGGTTCAATCATTAAACCTTGGAAATCGGATGTAAACTCAGAAATTAAGCGAAACAATCTATTTTCAGCCATAAAACTTTCAAGCGGAAACCTGGCACTGGGATCCATAAGCAACGGAATTTACATCTGCAACCAGAATGGGCAAATCCTCCAGCACCTGAACCGATACAAAGGGTTGCAGAACAACACCATACTTAGCCTTTTTGAGGACAAGAAAAATAATCTTTGGCTTGGACTCGATAACGGGATTGATTACCTCGAGGTAAGTTCTCCGCTTTCATTCCTAAACTATAACTACAGCATTGAAAGTGCGTACTCAACAATTGTTTACAATGGAATAATGTACGTTGGAACCAACCAAGGTTTGTATGCCAAGAAATTTTCGGAAGTAAACAATTATAATCCACGTAATGGAAAATTTCAGCTTATTAAAGGAACCGAAGGACAAGTTTGGACGCTTGAAATAGTTGACAATACGCTTTTTTGTGGGCACAACTTTGGTTGTTTTATTATTGATGGCTACAGTGCCAAGCAAATTTCAGACGTGAGAGGTTTTTGGTCGTTTATAAAACCGTTAAACAATAAGAATATTATTTTAGCCGGAACTTACACCGGACTGGTTCGGTTAACGAACATTAACGGGGAATGGAAGTTTTTCGATTCGGTGAAAGGATTCGAAGAATCGAGCCGAATAATGCATTTCGATAAAACTGGTTACCTATGGATTTCGCATGGTTACCGAGGAATTTTTAAACTTACACTTTCCGATTCTTTCGACTCTGTATTAAATGCCCACCTGTACCAATCGGCTAATGGACTTCCAGACCGATTGCCTTATAATATACAGGTTATCAACTCGGCGCTTTACATTACAACCCGTTCAGGGATTTTAAGTTACAACGCTTCGAATGACACATTCGAAAAATCGGAAGAATTAAACAAAATATTTGAGGGGAAAAGTTTTATTGATAAAATTCATCAGGATCAGAGCGGGAATCTTTGGTACTTTACCGACACCTACCTAGGCATAATGCGGTTACTTGAAGACGGAAGCTACATTGACATTACTTCACCCTTTTCTGAAGTGAACGACATTCTGCTCCCAGCATTTCAGAATATCTACATTCACGATCAGCACAATGTGCTTGTTGGCTCACAGAAAGGGTTGATTCACTATTCTCCGGCAATAGTAAAAGATTACCTTGTTGCCGACGATGTTTATATCAAGGAAGCCACTTTTTACGGTAGGTTAAATAATCAAGTTAACTTCTTCACAGCAACAGGTGAAAATTTCCCCTCGGGCCAATTAAGAATAATTCCATACACGCATAATTCTGTTACCTTCAAGTATACAACTCCAGCCTATGAGAATCCCGATAAAAACAGCTACAGCTACCGGCTTATTGGCTTTGACGATAACTGGTCCGATTGGGATAAAATTAATTTTAAGGAATATACAAACCTGAGAGAGGGAAGCTACACTTTTCAAATAAAAACACAAAATTCCTTCGGGGCCAAAAGCAACATTAAGAGTTTTCATTTTTCAATAAAGCCACCCTACTTAAGGTCGCGTGTTGCATATATTTCATATCTATTTTTATTAGTTCTGGTAATTATTGGCAATGTATATTATCTTCGAAAAAGGATTCTTAAAGCCAGGCTCCGCGAAAAAATCAAACAGGAGAAACGATTTGCTCAGCGAGAAAAAATGTTTAAAGAACAAACTGCGCTAAGCGAAAAAGAGATTGTACAGCTTCGTAACGAAAGCCTTAGGAACGAGATGACGTTTAAGAACAAGGAGCTGGCAAACGCAACTCTCCACCTTATTCAAAAGAACAAAACGCTAACCTACCTAAAGGAGGATTTGGGAAAACTACTAAAAAACATACCGAGCGATAGCCCTGAAAAACAAAACGTAAACAACCTACTGAAGAAGATCAACAAAGATTTACGTAATGAGAAAAGTTGGGAACTTTTCAATAGCTACTTCGACGAGGTTCATCAGGATTTTATTGCGAGGCTTAAGTCCCAACACAAAGATTTAACCCCAAAGGAGTTGAGACTTTGCGCCTACCTAAGAATGAATATCTCAACCAAAGAGATTGCTCCACTCATGAACATCTCCATAAGAGGAGTAGAAATTAGCCGCTACAGGTTACGCAAAAAGCTAAAGTTGGAGCACGACAAGAATCTTACAGATTTTATCCTCACTTTTTAAAATTTCGCTCATAAACTTTTGTGTGCAGAAATTGTTTTATCCTCATTAAGTTGAACCAGGTGAAACTATTCTACCCTTCATTATTTTTTATTTTGAGAAAACATATTAAACGTTATAATAAGTCTTTAGTTTTCTGTATTACAATTATTTAAAATGCACTTTGTAGTAGTATTGATGTAGTGTATTTAAGTAAGTGTAGTGACCTTGATGAATAAAATTATTTGTAGTTCGGTTGTTAGTCGGGTTAATTTGCTATGAACAAATTTTAAATTTTTTGTAAACCCAAATACTAATTAAACGAATGCCACTATGAAAACAAACACAAAAAACCTTCTAATGCGAACATTCCTTCTTCTGGGTGTTTTAGCAATTGCAACATTCAATTCATGTAAGGATGATGAACCGGCTCCCGATCCAATAGCCAGCTTTCAGTACGAAATTAGCACAGACAACTACCTAACGGTAAACTTCACAAACTACTCACAGAATGCAACTTCTTACAGCTGGAATTTTGGCGATGACGAAACTTCAACTGAAGCAAATCCCTCGCACACCTTTGCTGAAGTTGGCTCGTATATCGTTGTGCTAACCGCTTATAACAAGGATGATGTGAGCACAACATTTTCAGAAACTATAGAGATAGTAGATCCTAACGAAGCGTATAAACTATTAACCGGAGAAGTTTCAAAAACTTGGAAACTTTTCAGAGAAGGAGTTTCCATGTCGTTAGGCGAAAGTGCAGCAGTACCAGCGAACTGGTGGGAAGGATTACAGAATGATGGCAAACGCCCTTGTTTATATCACCAAACATTCACTTTCCATTTTGATGGAACCTACGTTTTTGACGACCAGGGTTCCTTCTGGGGCGAGTATGGTGTTTGGGATCCTGCAAGTGACTTACACGAAACTTGCTTTGAAGCAATTCCTACCAACATGGTTAATCTAGATGGCAACGATGTTAGCGCGTGGCTATCGGGTACACATTCATTTGAATACGACGCTTCAAGCGGCGAACTTACACTAATTGGACTAGGTGCATGGATTGGAATTCCAAAATTAGGCCCAACAGGTGTAACAGCAGTGCCAATTGAAAGCACTTCCTGCAAAATTACTATTACACAGGAAACAGGTTACGATTTAATGACTGTTGGCTTCGATTACGGTGCCGATGGTTACTGGACAATTGTTTATGCAAACTATTCCGATCCTTCACTTGAGCCCGATGTTGTAACCGAAGCTGAAGAGTACGGTGAGGATCTTGAAGATATTACTCCCACAGAAATGTACAATACTTTTGCAGCATCTGACGATTTCGCACTACTCGATACAGCTGCTGTATATCCAGGAACTGGTCTTGCTGCAAATGGGTTAACCTTTACTATGGGTATTGAAGACCCTGCTGGCGGAGAAGCTCTCGTTGGAAAATACGAAAGATTTGGCCAGTATCAGGAATTACAGTTTCAAATGGACAAAGACATTCAGTTTGATAACTTCACCACTGTTTCTCTTGAAGTTTACATGCCTAGCTCAAACGATTATTCAGGTGACCTAACAAAAACTATTGCCATTGTTATTGGCGAAGCCAGCCAAACGGAACAAT
>CAZGQZ010000217.1:0-4405 GCA_964527985.1 uncultured Rikenellaceae bacterium
CATGAGTTTTGAGGTTTTTTGCTCAAAGCGCAAATCGCGGTTAGTAACTATACCAATTAGGGTTTTTTCGTTGTCTACAACGGGTATGCCACCAATTTTGTACTCTTTCATTAGTTTGAGCGCATCGCTAACCGTAGCTTCTGGCTTTATGGTTACAGGATCGTAAATCATTCCGCTTTCGGCTCTTTTAACGGTTCTAACCTGATGGGCTTGCGCTTCAATGCTCATGTTTTTATGGATAACCCCAATGCCTCCCTCGCGTGCAATGGCTATTGCCACAGCCGATTCGGTAACGGTATCCATGGCAGCAGTTACAATGGGCGAATTGATTCGAATATTCTTCGTGAAATTTGTAGAAATGTTTACATCGCGGGGTAAAACCTCAGAGTATGCAGGAACAAGCAGAACATCGTCGAATGTAAGTCCTTCGTACACAATTTTTTCGTTCGAAAATGACATAGTGGTAAGTTTAATTTTTTCGCCCGCCAAGTTACAAAAAAAAGTCTATGTAAAAACCGTTGTTTTCAATAATAACCTTGCTGTAATTCGTATTTCCTTTTACTTTTGTAATAGACCAAAAACCTATCCGTTGAATAAGTTTGAGAAGATACTTTACCACTACTGGGGTTTTTCCTCGTTTCGAGCAGTGCAGGAAGAAGTTATTCAGTCGGTATATGAGGGAAAGGATACGCTTGCACTTATGCCTACGGGTGGGGGTAAGTCAATAACTTTTCAAATTCCTGCGTTGGCCAAAGAGGGGATTTGCCTTGTGGTTACTCCTCTTATTGCCTTAATGAAAGATCAAGTTGAGAATCTACAGAAAAAAGGGATAAGAGCAGCGGCAATTCATTCGGGTATGACTAAGCATGAGATTGAGGTTACCCTTGATAATTGTGCATATGGCGATTTTAAATTCCTATACCTCTCACCTGAAAGGCTAGGTACGGAACTTTTTCGGATTAGGTTACGCAAAATGAATGTGAACATGGTGGCCATCGATGAGTCGCATTGCATTTCGCAATGGGGGTACGATTTTAGGCCATCATACCTACGGATAGCTGAGCTTCGTGAGTTGCTCCCCGATACACCTTTCCTTGCCGTTACTGCCACTGCTACTCCCGAGGTAGTCGATGATATTCAGAACAAGCTTGGCTTTAGCCAGAAGCGCGTTGTTAAAATGAGCTTCGAAAGGAAGAACTTGGTTTATTTGGTGAGAAACGTTGATGATAAGCATAAGCATCTGCTAAAAATTGTTGATGCAATACCTGGTACAGGTGTGGTTTACGTCCGCAATAGACAGCATACCAAAGATATTGCCCTGCTCCTTCAAAAGCAGGGGATAAGCGCCGATTTTTATCATGCAGGCTTATCAACCGAAGAAAGGAACAGCAAGCAGGATAGCTGGCAGCAAGGGAAAACGCGAGTTATTGTCTCTACAAATGCTTTTGGTATGGGTATCGACAAGCCCGATGTTCGGTTTGTGGTGCATATGGATTTGCCCGATTCGCCCGAGGCTTACTTTCAGGAAGCTGGAAGGGGAGGGCGCGATGGGAAATTGGCGTATGCAATTTTGCTGTACAACAATAGCGACAAAACAAAAGCTGAACAGCGAATATCTACCTCGTTTCCCGAGCCAGATGAGATAAAGCGCTGTTATAACGCGCTTTGCTCATACCTGAACGTGGCTTTAGGTGCTGGGAAGGATGAGGTTTACGATTTTAATATTACCGAATTTGCATCAACCTTTAAGTTTAGCTTTGTTAATGCTCACAGCGCGCTTAAACTACTGGAACTTGAGGGGTATATTCAGCTAACCGACGAGCTTGATAACCCTAGTCGCGTTATGGTGATTGTAAACAAAACGGAGCTATATAAATATCAGATTGCTCACGCCGAACAGGATGCATTTATTAAGCTGTTGCTTAGAACCTATGCAGGGCTGTTTAGCACTTATGTTAAGATTGACGAAGCCTACCTTGCTAAAACTGCTAGAATGCCTATTAGCGCTGTTACCGATAATCTCATAAAGCTTGGGCGCGCAAAGGTGTTAAACTATATTCCACGCAAAAAAACACCTCTTATTATTTTCACCGAAGAACGGTTGGATGACAAAAACCTTAGGATATCGCGAGAGAACTACCATTTGCGAAAACAACGATACGCAAAACGCATGGAAGCAATGGTAACCTATGCTTCGGGTGTTACTAAGTGTAGAAGCGTATCGTTGCTTGAGTATTTTGGCGAGCAAAATGCATCGCGATGTGGTAAATGCGATGTGTGTACCTCGAGAAACGAGCTCGATATGAGCAAGTATCAGTTTGATCAGATTCTCGATCAGCTTAAAAAGTTGCTAAGCGAAAGTGAGTATAATCTTGAACAGCTAGTTGACAGTGTTAAAGCACCTGCCGATCGAACAACTAAGGTGATTCGATGGTTAATGGATAATGGAAAGATAATCTCTACAGGAAAGGGATTGCTCTCTTGGAAATAATAATTACTAAATCATATTCAATTGAAAGCTGCAATAGTTGGCGCTGGAATAGGCGGTTTGGCAATAGCCATTCGTTTGGCACGCAAGGGTTACGCGGTAACCGTATTTGAACAGGGATACAGGGTTGGAGGAAAGCTTAATGAGCTCCGTATTGGCGAGTTTCGATTCGATACTGGCCCCTCGTTATTTACGCTCCCAAGCCTAGTTGACGAACTTTTTGCATTAGCCGAAAGCGATAATCAGCTAGATTTCGGCTATAAAAAGCTTGAGAATGTAACCCGATACTTCTATCCCGATGGTAAAGTGCTAAACTCGTGGGCCGATCCCCAACGATTTGCCAATGAGGCAGCAGATGTGCTTAACGAACCTGCTGATAACATCCTTCGCTATTTAAAGGAGTGTAATGATTTGTACAGGCTCACATCTAACATGTTTATTTTTAATCCTTTCCCTAGTTGGAAAGGGTTCACATCCGATGAGGCCAAGGAGATTGGCAAAAACCTAAAAAAGCTTAAAGCTTTTGAAACCATGCACAGGGTGAATACCCGGAGTTTTACCCAACAGCAAACAGTTCAGCTGTTTAATCGGTTTGCAACCTACAACGGCTCCAATCCATATAAAGCACCCGGAACGCTTACTATAATCCCACATCTAGAGCATAATGTTGGAGCCTTTTTCCCAAACAAAGGCATGTATTCCATAGCCGAATCACTGCAATCATTAGCAATTATGCTAGGCGTAAAATTTGAGCTAGGTGCTAATGTAGAGAGAATTGAGCATAGAAAAGGCCGAATTACTGGTGTTAGGGTGAATGGAGTATCGGAGGGTTTTGATGTTGTAGTAAACAATACCGATATTTTTACTGCCTATCCAAAGCTAATGCCCGATCGAAAATTGAGCTGGTTTTACAAAAGGCAAAAGCCCTCATCATCGGCTCTAATTTTTTACTGGGGAGTAAAAGGAGAATATCAACAGCTTGATTTGCATAATATCTTATTTAGTAACGATTATGCGGGGGAGTTTAAAATGCTTGAGGGCAAAGGTATTTCCGATGATCCAACCGTATACATATTCATTAGCTCAAAAGCAGTCGCCTCAGATGCCCCCTTAGGGCATGAGAATTGGTTTGTAATGGTTAATGCACCTGAAGATTGCGGCCAAAACTGGGATGAGCTAGTTAGTGCAACCCGAAAAAGTATTGTTGGTAAAATAAAATCGATGCTGGATATTGACATTGAGCAAAATATTGTAAACGAAGAAGTGCTTACCCCTCCAATTATTGAGCAGCGAACAGGATCGTATAAAGGAGCATTATACGGTATTAGTTCAAACAACAGGTTTGCAGCATTTAGCCGTCACCCTAACCAGTCAAGTAAAGTTAAAGGGCTCTATTTTGTTGGTGGAAGCGTTCATCCTGGGGGAGGAATACCGCTTTGCCTAGCTTCGGCAAAAATTGTTGATAATCTTATATCTGCAAAATAGTATGATAAATTTACTCTATAAAAGAAAAGTGCTTATTGCACAGCTGTTCATCATAATTGGTTATGGTATTTCAATACCTGGGTTATGGATGATGCGCGAAAATCCATTGGCTTTTCAGCTAAGCTGGATTTTTACAACTGTAACATTAGCAATACTCCTCTTTTTTCATAAGCCCTTTAATTTGAAGTTTTTTTTAGCTTTACTGGCGGTTGGAGTGGTAGGTTGGGCAGTTGAGGCCATTGGAACTAACACAGGGTTAGTTTTTGGGAACTATAGCTACGGACAATCGTTAGGCCCAAAAATTTGGCGAACCCCATTTGCCATGTTAATAAACTGGATGATATCGGTTTACTTGATAACCATGATTTTACGTGCAAAAATTGTAAATATTTGGCGATTGGGTTTTGCCGGAGCACTTATTATGGTTATTTA
>CAZGQZ010000218.1:0-4385 GCA_964527985.1 uncultured Rikenellaceae bacterium
CCTGTCATAGCGAATAGTTGAATGGGTTTTAAAACCTGTTAAAGTTAACGCTTTTTGTTTTAAAGCCAACAAAAAATACACATAATTTCCAGTATTAAAACGTTTGCGAACTGTAACATTTTTTCTTTATCAGAGGGTAATCCCAGCTAACTTTTTCTTGATAGTAAATGGTTTATTGCATACATTTGGCGTCGTTTTAATATGGAAAGTCAAGGTATGAATAGTTCAATTCGAGTGTTTAAGTTTGGTGGCGCCTCGGTAAAAACGGCCGATGGCATTAGAAATCTTGCGAAAATTTTAAAGGATAATGCCAGTAGGCTTGTGGTTGTGGTTTCGGCCATGGGGAAAACTACCAATGCGCTGGAACGCATGCTTGATGAATACCTTCAAGGGAACGTGAATAATTCGGAGCTTTCGAACCTTAAAAATTTTCATTTCGATATTGCTTCCGAACTTTTTGCCGATTCAAACCATGTCGTTTTTCAGAAGCTAAACTCTGCTTTCGGAAAAATGATGGTTTTTATGGAGCTAAACAAATCAACTGATTATAATTTCTGTTACGACCAGCTGGTAAGCTTCGGTGAAATTCTTTCAACCATTATTATCTCGGAGTACTTATGTAGTGAGGGTGTTAGCAATAAGTGGATCGATATAAGGAAAGTTCTTCGCTCCGATGAAAATTACCGCGAAGGAAACATCGATTTCAACGTTTCGTTGAATCAGTGTGTCGAAACCTTCAGTTTCGAAGGAACATCGCTATACATAACCCAGGGTTTTGTTGCTGGTACAAGCAGCGGAACAACCACTACGCTTGGGCGCGAAGGTTCGGACTATACTGCGGCTATTCTTGCCAATTTGCTTAATGCCAGCGATGTAACTATATGGAAGGATGTTGAGGGCGTTCTTAATGCCGATCCAAAAATTTTCAGCAATACGGTTAGGTTAAATACGGTTTCTTTTAAAGAAGCAATTGAACTTGCCTATTGCGGAGCGCAAATAATTCACCCAAAAACCATTAAGCCACTTCAGAATAAGAAAATACCGTTGTTCGTTAAATCGTTTGTTAACCCCAATGGAGTAGGTACCAAAATTGTTGAAACCGAAGAGCGGTTCGATTACCCACCGGTACTTATCCAGAAAACGGATCAGGTTCTAATCTCGCTAACGCCAAAGGATTTTTCGTTTGTTATTGAGGATTGCCTAAGCAAGATATTTGCTGTGCTATACAAGCATCGTGTTAAGGCGAATTTGGTGCAGAGTTCAGCCATCAGCTTCTCAATTTGTGTCGACAATGAGGAGCACTTCCTGCCGGGTGCAATAAACGATCTTCGTATTGATTATAATGTGCGTTACAACAAAAACCTTAAATTGCTAACAATTAGGCATTATACTCAGGATAAAATTGACGAGCTGGTTGGTGGAAGAACTGTTTTTCTCGAGCAGAAAACCCGAAGTACAGCTAGATATGTAATTAGTTGTTAGGTCGTTATTGCTTAGGCTTAACGGTAAATAATGCCTTATGTCCCAAATGTGTTCCTTTCTCGCTAGTAATTTCCATCCCTAAAGTATAGCTTAATACTTGCTTCTTCAGCGTTCCTGTTGAGTCGATGTACCAGAATTCCTTGTATTGAATTTTTGAGATAAGATCCCTCGAGTAGCCATCGCTATTCTCAATTTTTTTGACATCACGTTTTGAGAGTTCTTCGCCCGAAAAAAAATCGTAGGTTTTTACCCTATCTTGGTAAATATCATTAAAAACATGGTCGATTAGAACCTTTTGGTTCACATACTTATGCTGCTCAATATCCCAAATGCTGGTTGTGTCAAGCGCTCGTAGTGTAACATCAACGGTAATGGTGTCGGCAACTACTAATAGGTTTCCATCAATAGGCAATAGTTCTTCATTCTCTTTTGCATTGTGAAATTCTTTACACGAAGAGTTTACCATAATTATTGCCAGCAAAGCAAGTATACATTTTCGCATGCTCGTATAGAATTTAAGTTACCTGTTGAATTTTAGTAGTTTACCCTTTACTGTTTCGTTAAAAACCCCGTTCTCGTAAACCAATCGGCCATTAACAAAGGTATGTGTAACTTTTGCGCTGAAGCTTTCGCCCTCAAAGGGCGACCATCCACACTTGTATAGAATATTATTGGTGCTAACAGTCCAAGTATTATTGGGGTCAACCAAAACCAAATCGGCGAAGTAGCCTTCTCTAATAAAACCACGTTTCTCCACCGAGAAAAGAATAGCTGGGTTATGGCACATTTTCTCAACAACACTTTCCAACGTAATCAACCCTTTCTTTGCCAGCTCAATCATTGCTGTTAGCGAATGCTGAACCAGCGGGCCACCCGATGGACACTTCATGTACGCATTTCCCTTCTCGTCGAGGGTATGGGGAGCGTGGTCGGTGGCAACCACATCCAACTTATTACTGATTAGCCCTGCCCTCAGCGCTTCTCTGTCATACTCGGTTTTTATTGCCGGATTCCACTTTATTCGCCATCCCAATTTTTCGTAGTCGTTTTCTGCAAACCAAAGGTGATGAACACAAACTTCTCCTGTAATTCTTTTCTCTTGCAGAGAAATATCATTTCTAAGCAATTCTAATTCTTTCGCTGTGGAAATATGTAGTATGTGTAGTCGTGTGTTGTTTTCCTTTGCCAGTTTCACGGCAAGCGAACTGCTTATGAAACACGCCTCAGTACTCCTAATTTGCGGATGCAAGTGAAAAGGAATATTTTCTCCGTATACCTTATTATAATATATAGTATTCACTTTTATGGTGTCCTCATCTTCGCAGTGAGTTGCAACTAGGGTAGGGGCGTGTTTAAAAATCGATTCTAGAGAGGCTGGATTATCTACTAGCATATTACCTGTTGAAGAGCCCATAAAAACTTTAATGCCCGGAATTTTTTGGGTGTCAACAGCAACTATCTCATTTATGTTTTCATTTGTTGCGCCAAGGTAGAATGCAAAGTTTGCAAGCGAGTGGTTGCTTGCAATTTCAATCTTTTTATCTACTTCTTCTCTGGTTATGGTCTGGGGAATTGTGTTTGGCATTTCCATGAAAGAGGTTACACCACCTGCAATTGCAGCCTTCGACTCGGTGTAGATGTTCCCTTTATGCGTTAGCCCGGGTTCCCTAAAATGAACCTGATCGTCAATAACCCCTGGGAGCAGAAGCTTCCCTTTGGCGTCAATCTCTTTTTCAAAAACATATGACCCACTGATTGATTCAGCGATTTTCTCAATATAACCATCCTTAACCACAATGTCACCAACTTGCCGTTTCCCCTCATTTACAATGGTTGCTCCTCTTATTAGTATGGTGCTCATTGCAGTAGTAATTTAGTTTGACATAATCTCTTTGTTAGGCATTTTGTACTTCTTGAACCAGCTGGCAATTTTCATCGACACAACACCCCACATAGCTTCGCTAAATATTCCTCCGCTCATTTTCGATGTTCCTTCCCTGCGTTCTGTAAACACAATCGGTATTTCCTCTATCTTAAAGCCAAGTTTCCAGGCAGTAAATTTCATCTCAATCTGAAAACCATAACCCTTCAAACGAATCTTATTGAAATCAATCGATTCGAGAACCCTCCTTTTGTAGCATTTGAATCCGGCGGTTGTGTCCATAATTTTCATGCCGGTAACCAACCTAACGTACATCGAAGCAAAGTACGACATTAGCACACGGCCCATTGGCCAGTTAACCACGTTAACACCACAAATATATCTTGAACCGATGGTCACATCAGCACCGTTTGCGCACGATTGGTAAAGCCTAGGTAAATCATCCGGATTATGTGAGAAGTCTGCATCCATCTCAAATACAAACATATAGTTGTTTTTAAGCGCCCAATCAAACCCACAAATATATGCTGTTCCAAGCCCAAGTTTCCCCGAACGTTCTAATATGTGCAGCCTGTTCTCAAATTCGTTCTGCAGGTTCTTTACTATGCTGGCAGTCCCATCGGGCGATCCATCATCAATAATAAGCAAGTGAAAGTCGCCTTCAAGCGACAAAACCTTACGACAAATTTTCTCAATGTTATCCTTTTCGTTATAGGTCGGGATAATTACAAGTTTTTCATTTTCAACCATTACAACTCTGCTAGATTTGTTCTTTTCTGTTTTGGGGCTGTTAATGCTACATTAGCAAAGGTAAATTATAATTAGTTTTGATGATTATAATTTAACGGATTTTAAAAAATTCGTTTATTTATTCAAAATAAACAATTGATAACCAAAGCATTAAAAAAATATTGAATTTTTTTTGAAAAAAGTTTGCTTTTTGTATTGCGGAGAAAAAAATACCTTCTATATTTGCACCCGCTAAAACGAGGTAACGCAGCGGTGAGTGGGCTAAAAAAGT
>CAZGQZ010000219.1:0-4383 GCA_964527985.1 uncultured Rikenellaceae bacterium
TATCTGTTTGGTACACGTAATATCGATCAGGCTGTAAAGCACTTGTCTTTTGCATCAACACGTGAGGTGCCCAATGCAGTATACTACTTCTTGGGCTATGCCCATCAGCTAAATTATAACTTCGAAACAGCAATTGATTACTACCGAAGGTTTACCATTAACGAAGCTGAGCTTAATGTTACTCAAGAGCATATTGAGTACTTGCTTAGCCAATGCGAAAGCGGCGAGTTTATGCTTAAGTACATCTATCAACCTAAAGTTTTAGATAAAAAAGTGGTTAGCGCTGATGAAATGCATCAGTTTGTTGTTACCCAGTCAAATAGCGGGTCGTTTATTGCAAAGCCTTCCGACCTAACCTCTTCAACCGATACTAAAGAGCGAAACAAATCGTACGTTTTCTTTCCTAAAAACCCTAAACCTGGCGATAAGGTAGTCTATTCGAGTTACGGATCAACAACTTCCTTTGGAAAAGATCTCTACATTATTGAGATGCTTGAGAGCGGCCATTGGAGCAAACCCGTTGATTTGGGCGATAACATAAACACCAAATTCGACGAGGATTTTCCCTACTTAGCTCCCGATGGTGTTACGCTGTATTTTGCCTCAAAGGGGCATTACAGCATGGGAGGATACGACATTTATCGAAGCATTTTTAACCCTTCGGTTAAGCAGTGGAGTACCCCCGAAAACTTAGGTTTCCCTTTTAGTTCGCCCTTTAACGATTTTTTATTTGTGCCTAATGATGAAGAAAATTTAGCCGTTTTTTTTACCGATAGGCTAAGTGAGAATTCCGATAGCCTAGCAATTGTTTTGGTTGAACTTGATGAAAACCCAATACGTCAAACCATCGATTCAAAGCAACTAGTTAAAGACATTTCAATGCTTAGTATTGCTGCCTCTAAAGGGAAGGAAAACATTCCAGAATCTTCCAAAACACCAAAAGGAACGCCGAAGCCCATGGCAAAGCAAAAGGCAGCATCTTTTTCCGATGTTGAGAACGACCCAGAGTACGCGAGAGCATTGGCAATGGGTTTTTCGGAGCAGATCAAGGCCGATTCGTTAAGGATTAAGCTCGAAGCGCTAAGAGAACGATTTGATTATGTTACAACTGCCGAACAGCGAGTTGCGCTCGAAAAGCGCGTGGTGGCAGTTGAAGATAGTTTGCTTGCAGCCCAACGAAATGCTGATATACAATTTGCCAAAGCAAGCAAAATTGAACAGGAGTACCTTGTGGGTAAGCGTAAGCCAGCCAACAGGCCGCAATCGACTTTTACCACCGATAAGCCCGATTTCCTTTATCAGGCTCAGTACGCTACAACCGTTTTTCAGAATGACGAGCTGGCTAAACTTGCTAGGGTTGAGGCTTTATCACCAAAAATTGAAGCTCAAAGAGCCGAGGTGTTGAGGCTTCAAGAGCAAGCCAATACTAATGCTGATAAAACTTCTGGACAGGTTGCCTCACCTGATCTTATTGCAAAAATGAACACCTTTAGCAAAACCTTAGCTCAGCACGTTGAAGTTAAAAAAAGGCTTTACACCGAATGTATTTCAGTTGCCATGATGAAAGCAGGTGCCAATGGAAATAGCGAAGTGAAAAGGGAAACTGACATTGCGAAAAACCATTTCCGTTCGGCTACTGCAATTCGTAATAATGTTGACGAGGAGCATAAGGTTGAATCGGAATACGAGGCTCTGCTTCTTGATGAAATTGGTGTTTTGCGCCTCGAGTTAGCTTTTGCAAAGCTATGGGGCATTCGACTTTTTGAGCAGCAAACATTAAGCAAAGTGCTAAAGCTCGAAAAAATTGCCTTTGGCGAACACTTTGTTTCAACTCAAAATCAACCGAATTCTTCAGCTGTTGGCAATACATCTCAAATAGAAAATGTACAAAATGCCGAAGGTTTAACAATTTCTAGAGTTGAAACGGTAAATGAAACGTCTTTAGCTAGCAATATTGAGTTTGCTCCTGAAAGAGAATCCTCATTTCAAATACTTAAGGGAGACGATTACTACAATAACACAACGGACATTCCGCCCCACTTGCCATTACCCGATGGAGTAATCTACAAAATTCAGTTAGCAGCTTTTAGTAAATCAGTGGGTATAGATATTTTTAAGGGAATGTTTCCTTTGTGGGCTGAACCCGTTAACGGAGGGAAGATAACAAAATACTACGCCGGAAAGTTCTTCTACCTAACCGATGCCGAACAGGCCCTACCAACCGTTCGTGCAAATGGATTTAAAGATGCTTTTATTGTTGCATGGCATAACGGACGGTCGGTGCAGCTTTCGCGCGCTCAATCTCTTGAAAATGATGTGAAAAGTTTGCCCAATGAAAACTCTATCAACATTAGCATTGAGCCAGAAAGCAACCTTTATGTGATACAGATAGGTGAGTATCCCGGAAAACTTCCCGATGAAATTACCCATACCGTTCGAACCCTGGCTCCAGGTAAGGATATTGTCAGAAAGCCTAACCCTAAGGGAGGGTTTACCTATTCGGTTGGTTCGTTCAGCAATGCATCCGAAGCGGATAGGATAAAGGATAATATTGTAGCAAGCGGCATAAAAAGTGCGTTTGTCATTGTGGTTGATACGGATAATTAATATCTTAGCATCGTATAATAATTTTACAGAAGATTATGAGCAATCATACTCACAGCAATCCCGATAGTAATTCAAATCTTGATGAGCAGCTCAAGAAAAAGTACTCATTAATTCTTTATAACGATAACCATAACGAGTATAGCTTCGTTATCGATTGTTTAATCGATATTTGTAAGCATTCAAAGCATCAGGCAGAGCAGTGTACACTAATTGCGCATCATAAAGGGAAGTGCGATGTTAAAATGGGAAGCCTTACTGTTCTTGAAGTAATGCGCAGCGAGCTAGCCATAAAAGGATTAAATACAACTATTGTAGATAGCTTTTAAAGCGATACCTCTTTATACATTATATAATGACTGGAGTAATAATTCTGATTTTAATAGGGCTTTTCCTTTTTGTGGTTGAGTTTCTGCTTATTCCTGGAATAACTGTAGCTGGCATTGGCGGAGTTGCTTGTTTAATAGGTGGAATATTTTGGGCGTATAGTGGCTACGGAACAGTAGCAGGGAATATTACGCTAATAGCTACGCTAGCGGCCACCATTCTTACTATTGCTTTAGCATTACGATCAAAAACATGGAAATTGTTTATGCTAAACACCAATGTTGAGGGAAGCGTTGCCAGCGACGATATACAAAAAGTGCATACAGGTGACGAAGGTGTTACCATTAGCCGTTTAACACCAATGGGAAAAGTAAGAATAAACGATATTGTTTTTGAAGCGCGATCAACAGGAAATTATATCGATCCGAAAACACCTATTGTTTTTATTCGTTTTGATGGTTCAGTTGCAATTGTTAAACCCAAATAAATTAATCTTATGAGTGATGTTGCTATCTATTTAATAATCTTTGCCGTTAGTATTGTTGGGCTTTGGATTATTCTATACTTTGTGCCAATTGGCTTGTGGTTCTCCGCTTTGGTTAGCGGTGTTAGGGTATCGCTTCTTCAGCTTATCCTCATGCGCTGGCGTAAAGTGCCACCAGGTGTTATTGTACAGGCATTAATTATTGGAACAAAAGCGGGAATTGAGCTTAACCGGAATAGCCTTGAGGCACACTACCTTGCTGGAGGACGTGTTTCAAAAGTTGTGAATGCGCTAGTATCAGCCCAAAAGGCTAATATTCCGCTCGATTTTAAAATGGCTACTGCCATTGACCTTGCTGGTCGCGATGTGTTTGAGGCTGTGCAAATGTCAGTAAACCCAAAAGTTATTAATACTCCTCCCGTAACTGCTGTTGCCAAGGATGGAATTCAGCTAATTGCAAAGGCAAGGGTAACCGTACGTGCTAACATTAAGCAATTGGTTGGGGGTGCTGGTGAGGAAACTGTTCTTGCTCGTGTAGGCGAAGGTATTGTTTCATCAATTGGTTCAGCCGATTCTCACAAAAAGGTGCTTGAGAATCCCGACTTTATTTCAAGGGTAGTGCTTGAGAAGGGTCTTGATGCAGGTACGGCATTCGAAATTCTTTCAATTGATATTGCTGATATTGATATTGGCAAAAACATTGGTGCTGTTCTACAAATGGATCAGGCAAATGCCGACAAGAACATTGCACAAGCAAAAGCCGAAGAACGTCGTGCTATGGCTGTTGCCGTAGAACAGGAGATGAAGGCCAAAGCACAAGAAGCAAGGGCTAAGGTTATTTTGGCTGAGGCCGAAGTGCCAAAAGCTATGGCCGAAGCATTCCGAAGTGGTAATATGGGAATAATGGACTATTACAAGTTCAAAAACATTGAGGCCGACACCACTATGCGTGGAAATATTGCAAAAGA
>CAZGQZ010000220.1:0-4369 GCA_964527985.1 uncultured Rikenellaceae bacterium
TTCAACTCTCATAACGGCTGGTGCCAGCAGTGTAAAGGATTGGGTATAGAGGAGTATATCGATGTTGATAAGCTGGTAGGCAATTCCACAAAATCGTTACGAGAAGGTGCTCTGGTAATAACGCTTCCCAATGGTTACACCATTTACTCGCAGGTAACTATTGATGAGCTAAACAAGGTATGCGAGGCCAATGGTTTTACCGTTGATTCGCCCTGGAACCAGCTAACCGAAGAGCAACAGCGGATAATTCTTTACGGATCAACAACCGTAAAGGTGCTTTACGGCAAGCACTCGCTTGAATCGCGCATGAAATGGACTGGCATGACCGCTCGCCCGCGCGATGAGGCATACTACCGTGGTATTATTCCCGTTATGGAAGAGATACTTAAGCGCGATAGAAACGACAATATTCTTCGCTTCGTTTCGGCTCGAAGCTGCTCAGAGTGCAAGGGCCAAAGGCTAAACAGGCAGGCATTAAGCGTTACGTGGAAAGGAGAGAGTTATAGTCACTACGACCAGCTACCATTTAGCCAGCTAAAGGAAGAACTCCTCTCAAAAAGCATTACAAACAAAGGCGAAGAAGCGCTAGTAAACTCCATTGCTAATCAGCTAAAACAGCTTTGTAAACTCAGCGTGGGGCATATATCGTGTAACAGGTTAAGCGAAACGCTGTCGCAAGGGGAGTTAAGGCGAATGCGCCTATCGCAGCTAAACCAAAGCGGGCTAACTGGAGTGCTTTACCTTTTCGATGAGCCATCCATTGGTCTCCATCCGCGCGATACTTCATCGCTAATCGACACCATGTATAAACTGGTTGAACGCGGAAATACGGTTGTTGTGGTTGAGCATAACGAGCTGGTCATTCGGTCGGCTCAATATCTTGTTGAACTTGGTCCGGGAGCTGGGTTCAACGGTGGCGTGGTGGTTTTTAGCGGAACACCCAAAAAACTCACTGAACAAAAACCTACAGATAGCCCAACTGCAAAGCTTCTTTCAAACGGTTTTAGGCTAAAACCAAACGATAGAATTCTGGTAAATGTTAACAATTTCTTCAAAATCCATATCAACAAAAGGCATAATATCCATAACCAGACCTTTACCTTTGCGCAGCAAGCGCTAAACGTAATAACAGGCGTATCGGGTGCTGGCAAAAGCACACTGGTAAACCACGGCCTATTGGTTTGCAATGAGTTTAAACAGATAATCTACGTTGACCAAAAACCCATTGGACGCTCGTCGCGAAGTAACCCAGCCACCTATACAGGCCTTTTCGATGAGCTGCGCAAGCAATTTGCCCAATCACCACAAGCAAAGGCAAAAGGGTACAATGCTTCGCACTTCTCATTCAACAGCAAGCAGGGACAATGCGACACGTGTGCCGGAACGGGAGCCGCCATAACGGGTATGTATATTTTTGAAGATTTGGTTCAACCATGCCCTGCATGCAACGGAACTCGCTATAAACCACAAATACTTGATGTTGAACTCAACGGCAAAAATATAAGCGAAGTTCTTCAAATGAGCGTTGATGAAGCAATGCTCTTTTTTGCCAATGATAAAACCATACTGCCCTACCTAAATGCAATGCAAATGCTGGGGTTGGGATACCTGCATTTGGGACAGCCCTCCTCTACCCTTTCGGGTGGTGAGGCTCAACGCATTAAACTGGCCACCTATCTAAGGAAACACCCTGCAAATGAGTGTCTTTACATTCTCGATGAGCCAACCACGGGCTTGCATGCTGCCGATATTGCCATGCTAATAAGCGCGCTCCGAAATTTCACCGCAAAGGGGCACACCGTGATTGTTGTTGAGCACGACTCGCAAATCATTCTGAGTGCCGATTGGATTGTTGATCTTGGTCCCGAAGGTGGAACAAACGGCGGAAAATGTTTGTTTAATGGGACATTGACCGACTTTTTAAAAAATCATTCATCGCCAACAACACAGGCCCTTAAAAACGGAGAGCCGGTTAGCAGAGAAAAATCCACCAAAAATAATCTACCAGCCATTTGCCTTAGCGGCATTGCAACAAATAACCTAAAAAACATTGATATTAGCATAGAGGCAGGGCAAATGGTTGCCTTTACAGGCCTTTCGGGAAGCGGCAAAACATCGTTGCTAATGCACACCCTACATGCCGAAGGGCAAAGGCTTTTTACCGAGAACCTATCAACCTTTAGGCGATTACAGATTAGGCTCAACAGCGCGGGTACCGTTGGTCAAGTAAAAAGCATGATGCCCACTGTTGCCATTGAGGCCGATACGCCCAATCCAGATATCCGTTCAACGGTTGCATCCATGAGTGGTGTTTACGATTTACTCCGATTGCTTTTTGCCCGTTTTGCTCACAATCCAACTAATAAAGCCCTAACCGCAGCCGATTTTTCGCTGGCCAATGAGTACTCCATCTGCCAAGGATGCGAGGGAACCGGTTTTTCAAAGAAAGCAGATGTTAACCTCATTATAAAAAATGGAGACCTACCATTGCTCAAGGGTGCACAATCTGCCCACAAAACGGTAAACTATTTTACTGCCGACAAGAATAAATACCGATGGATACTACTAACCATGTGCAGAGAGCAAAAAATCAATCTGGAAAAGCCGTGGAAAGAGTTGACATCATCAGAAAAAAATGCCATTCTGTTTGGAACGGGCAAAACCATTTATGATATTGACTGGCAGTTTAAGCGGAAGAATAATGTTGGTGTTCATCGCTTTAGCGATAATTGGATAGGGTTGTGTCCACTAATTGAGGAGGAATTTAAAGCGCACTATCCTTCGGCTAGAGGAAAGGCTGCGCTTGAACTGCTAACCGATGTGCCCTGCGAAGTCTGCAACGGGTACAGACTTAAACCCGATTTGCTGCGGTTTACCTTCAACGGGAAACACATTGGTGAAACAATGGAACTTAGCATTGATAAGGTCCTTAACGAGCCCTTTGATACAGTATCACCTGCATTGCGACAGCAACTAATTGAGAAGCTACTGTTCTTGCAAAAGGCAGGCTTAGGGTATCTCCCATTGAACCGCCCCGCTGCATGGCTATCGACAGGTGAGCTGAAATGGATTAGGCTAAGCAGCCTTCTGGCATCGAACCTAAGCGGCATGTGCATTATACTCGATGAACCCTCATCGGGTATGGATGCCGAGTCGCGAAAGCATCTTGTAAATACAATTATTGCTGCCAAGCAAAAAGGGAATACCATTCTGGTTAGCGATCATAACCCCGAGCTATTACTTTGCGCCGATAGATTGATTGAACTTGGACCAGAAGCGGGTAGCAATGGTGGGCAAATTGTTGCTGATATTGAGCCCAAGCTCATAACCAGCTCCACTGCTCCCATTGCTGCACAAATTTTACAAAAACAAAAAAATAAGCATACTGCTTATCCTGTAAATCCAAACACAAAGGCTTTAGCGTTTGTAAAATCGACCAAAATTTACTATGGTCACATCAACCTAATAAGCGGAAAGACCGGTAGCGGAAAAACTCGTTTGCTCAATAAGATTTACAACGAATGTAGCACCCAGAACGAGATTGCTTCCATAAAATCGGATAGTAAAATGCCTGTGGGCAGCAGTAACAGCAACCTTGCCACACGCACCAGGGTGCTTAACGACATAAAAAAAGCCTTTACCAAAACTGATTTGGCAAAAGCCAAGGGACTTAAGGAAGCCGACTTTGGATTTAATAGCCAGAAGGCGCAATGCCCCCGATGCAAGGGAACTGGAACAATCAAAACATCGCTGGATTTTTTACCTGATGTGATTGAACAATGCCCCGAATGCAATGGCAAGCGCTATGCTCCGCACATGCTGGAGTTTAAGCACAAAGGCCGAGATCTAAGCCAATGGCTATCGCTTTCCGTTCAGGAAATACTTGCGGAAGATTTATTGACCACTGGCACGCGCGAAATGCTCCAATGGTTAAAATCGCTCGGATTGGGTTACATAACCATCGGGCAGGATATTGCAACCCTATCGCATGGCGAGCTACGACGGTTATCGCTTGCCGAAAGCCTTAGCCAATTAAAAGGCAAAAAAGCCATAATACTATTCGATTCGCCCTCACATGGTCTCGATCCCAAAAGCGCTGAGGCGCTTTACAACATGCTGCACGGGTTAACGCAAAAGGGTCATACTGTTGTTGTTGCCGAGGTGGAGGGGGTGGGCGGAAAATCAGTGACGGGTTGCGCCTACCTTCACTATCGTTGCGGTAGGTAAAGGTTGCGGGTGCGGGGTTTAAGGTTTAAAGTTTAAGGTTTAAGGTTGAGGGTGCGGGGTGCAAGTTGTTTAAACCAATCGTCATTGCCTACCAAAAAGATAGTAGGTAAACCTGCCTGTCGCTTGTAGGCATAGGCAAGGC
>CAZGQZ010000221.1:0-4359 GCA_964527985.1 uncultured Rikenellaceae bacterium
ACAACCAAATCCTCTCCCCCTTTAAAAATTGTTCCTTCAACCAGCAATGCGCTAAACTTAATTGTATTGTAAATTTCGCCCGATCGGGTTTCGAGCCTCTCCTTACCTAAGTACCTAATATATAAATCGAAAACCTCGTTATCAATGGCCATTTTAATGGGAATGGTGTCGCCTTTCGCATAGCTCTCAAAGCTTATATTCCTACAGTAGTAAATTGCGCTAAGCACATCGAAAGTGCAGGGTTTTAGCGGTATAATTTCTTTTTTGAATGGGCGCTCGCTGGTTTGGCTAATAATATCGATTGTGGAATCGGCATAGCTAAAAACGTAACGGTTATAGGCTTGGTAACCTCCTTCGTAGGTGTCGCGCTCAAACCAATATGGTAAAATAGTTTTCGGATTAACAATTGACTCGAACCTGTCGCGTACCTTAAAAAACCAATCGTACTGTTTTAGGCTCCATCCAGTTGATTTTAAATGATACGCAGGGCTACCCAAATACATGGTATCGTTAACTACAAACTCAACATCGCCAGCGTTAACCCATATAAAGCCCCAATTGTAAACAGCCCTGTAGGTAACGCGTTCGCCACTAGTAAAATTCACATTAGCAATGCTGCATTTCTGTGCACATGCAATACTGCATAACAGAATTCCAAAAAAAATACTGAGAATACGTTTTTGCCAACTCATTTAGTTAGAGACGATTTTAAACCTAGCGAAGACAACCTTTAATGGCAAATATATAAACTAGCTTTCAACTTTTGCCAATTTTTCCATTGCAGCAATAATTAAGAATCCAAATATGGCAAGTACTATGGCAATTAGAACCTCAGATGAAAATGCATTGGGCAAAAATAAATCGTACCCTTGTACAATGGGATTCCCATCTTTAAGAACTACTTCGCCGGCAATATCAGTTCTAAAAATTTCCTCCTTCCAAGGCCAAAGTATGCTAAGCGAACCAAGTATAAAACCAGTAAGCAGCGCAATGGTTTGATCTTTAAACCTTTTATAAACCCACGAAAGAACATGAGACAAAGCAATAACTCCAACAATTCCACCTAAAATAACAGGTAGCAATACTGATAAGTTGCCCTGATTTACAGCATCAATCATAACTAGCTCATAATTTCCCATAAGTATAAGCACAAACGAACCTGAAAGCCCAGGCAAAATCATGCTACAAACGGCAACAACTCCACACAGCACTAAATAAAAAAACGAGCTGTTTTGGGTAGCCGGATTCATAAACGATACCCATACTGCAATAGCGGCACCAATAAAAAATGCAATTATTACGCTAGTGTTCCATTTGGCAATGGTTTTTCCTACGTAAAAGACCGAAGCTACAATAAGGCCAAAAAAGAAAGCCCAGATAAAAACCGGATAGGTTTCAAATAAAAACTTTAGTATACGTGCTAGGCTAACAATGCTAACTATCATTCCTGCTCCTACCGAAAGGAGAAAATAAAAATCTACGTAAGCAAGCAGTTCCTTAATTTTACCTTTAAAAAGGAGGTTTAGAGCTGTAAGATTAAATGATTTTATAGCGTTAATAATCCGCTCGAAAATCCCAGTTATAAGAGCAACTGTTCCGCCTGAAACCCCTGGTATTACATTTGCAGCACCCATTCCCATCCCTTTGAGAATTAGCACAAAATATTGAAGAAGATTCGCTTTCATTGATGAAATGATAAATGTTTGAGTAAGGCGCAATAAAACGCAAATGGGCACAATTACATTATGCCCATAAAACAAGATTAGCCATTACAACTACTTGTTAAGAAATTGAAAAAAAGTATCCCCACGTAAGCCTACCCTAAGTGTTTCGAGAGCAATAACCTCAGTTGGAGCAATATTTCCGAGATTTACATTTGCACCAAAGAGCTTAATAAACCAAGCCTGCTGATTTTTAAGCGGAGCCTCCCACAGCACATCGTCAATGCTAATATCGTGAGCAATGTTATCAATTAGCTCGGTATTGGCAGAGTGGTCCTGATTGTAAATTCCGATGTTCCCACCTTCACGGGCTTCGGCAATTACCTTTATTGAGCCAGCCGAAAGCTCATTCTTCATCATAGCAACCCACTGATCGTTTGGAATAACCACCCCAGCCTGTTTAGAGCCAACCTCAGATAATACAGTAACCTGCTTGGATAGCTTAGCAATATAATCACATTTGGTGTCATGGTTCATTTCAAGGGTCCCATCCGACACCTCGGCCAAATCGAGTCCATATTTATCGACCAGCTTTTGAAATTCGGTAAACATGTTACGTGCAATAAACGCCTCGAAAAGAGTTCCGCCAAAGTAGGGTCGAATGCCAGCATCTTTAAGCACTTTTATTTTATCTTCGAGTTTTGGGGTAACCAAAGCCGTACCGAAACCAAATTTTACAAAATCGATGTAACTTCCTGCAACGCTAACCATATCTTCTACTTCGCGTAGGCTTAAGCCCTTATCCATAACCATTGTTAAACCCTTGCTGCGAGGTTTTGAATCCCGGTTGGGGACATTAGGTAATTCATGTGCTTTCATGGTAAACTATTTTGGGTAGTAAAACTATAGCTGTTTGAGCTTTAATAAAAAATCATCATCATTAACAACCGAAACAATAGCATGAAAATCTTCAATTGTGAAAGGGTTGTGCTTTTTTGCCTGTTTTAGCATGTTAAGGGCTAGCTTAGGCTTACCAATAAGGTACAATGCCGCTGCATAAATTATCTTTAGAGCCGGAACATCGTTAAACTTTTCGCCAACTTCGTGGTAAATCTCTTCAACAATATCAAAACGTTCTTGGAAAAGCCTTATTTCAGCAAGGCCAATATATGCATCGGGTTCATCGGCATTTAGCAATGTTGCTTCACGGTATGCCTCAATGGCTTCGTCGTCTTCTCCCATTTCAAATTTAACCTTGGCTAAACCTAACCAGTAATCGTAGTTTTCGGGTTCAAGTGCTATTGATTTTTTTATGCTCTCGAGGGCTAGGTTTACTCTTTGAGATTTAAGATAAACTAAAGCTTTGCCGTAGTATGCATCGGATAGTGAAGATGAAATGCCTAAAGCCATATCGAAATATTCAATGGCCTTGTCATTCTTTCCTAACTTCTCGAAACACTCACCAATTGAGGAGTAAACCCTTGGGTTTTCGGGTTCAAAATCGAGCAAACTCATGAAAAGTTCCGAAGCTTCGGCATACTTTTCAATGGTTGCATAGGTATTTGCCATATTGTGGATAGCCGATACGTTTGATGGATCGACTACCAGCGCAAAATCATATGCTTCTAATGCTTTTGCAAAATTCCCACTTCGAGTATGTATAATTCCTAGGTTATACCAAACGCTAGTTGAAAATGGGTTAATATCAAGATAAAGATTATAGTACTTATCGCTCTTGTCTAAATCGCCTAATCGCTCGTAGCAGTAACCTAGTTCGAATAAAATGTTAAGCGAGCTACTATCGATGCTAAAGGCTATAAGCAAAAAACGAATAGCGTAGTTCACCTCATCGGCTTCTTGGTAAAGCGAAGCAATACGATAAAGCATATCAACTTTATCGTCGGTGTAACAATTGGTAACGTGCCAAAAGGCCTCGTTAGCTTGCTTAAGCTCCTTTTGTGCAAGGTAAGCCTGCCCTTTTAAAAAGAAAATTTCACCATTTTCAGGCTCAATTCGCTCAAGCATTGCAAGAATGCTTAAAGCATCGCTAAACTTATTGTTTATAACCAGAAGTTCAGCCTTACGCAGCTGTATTTCGGTTGAATGGGGATGCATGCTATAGGCAATATCAACAGCCTCTGATGCTAGTTTTGAGTTATCTGAACTGAGGTAAAAGTCAATAATATTCTCAAAGTCAACTACATCAAAAAAGTAATTCTGATTGTGCTTCAGCATGCTTTCAAACCGCTGCACAATCTCCATTGTTTCGTCTTCGCTAAAAAAAAAGTCGTTCTCTTCTCTCATAAATATCTTATGTCATCTTCACGTGGCGAAGATACTAATTTTAAAAACCTTAAAATAATTGCTTTTGCTAATTTATATCAACAAGTGCTAAAACATATCAACAATAGAAAGTTGGACTATTTTACATAAAAATTAAGCATAAAAAACCCGAACAGGGTTGGACTATTCGGGTTGTCTGCAATTAGCTATTTTGCATTATTTCCTAATCTTGTCCTCTATCCTTAAAAAATTTCATAAACTGAACGCGCTCAAATGCTGCAGGATTATATGCTTTTTCCTGGCTCATTTTGCCTCTAAACTCATCGAGGTTTTTATAGCCTTTTTCGCCCATCCACTCCTCAATTTGCTTAAGCATTTTAGCAACTTGGCCAAATCCATTTCGGTATAATGTAGA
>CAZGQZ010000222.1:0-96 GCA_964527985.1 uncultured Rikenellaceae bacterium
AGGGTGAATTCAACCCTCCCAAAATTAAGTATTGCATTCGCAAGGAAGGATGGGACGAAGCAAAGCGGATGATGAGGGAGTTTTTTGAATGATGAA
>CAZGQZ010000222.1:196-4337 GCA_964527985.1 uncultured Rikenellaceae bacterium
TATCGAAGTATTTGGGAAACGAATGGCCAATGCACAAAATGACAATGACCAATCCGAACCAAAACTTCATTATTCGATGTTCGATGTTCGATATTCAATATTCAAAGAAATAATGAACACTAAATAATGAATAACGAATATCGAAGTATTTGGGAAACGAATGGCCAATGCACAAAATGACAATGACCAATCCAAACCAGAACTTCATTATTCGATGTTCGGTGTTCGATGTTCTAAGAAATAATGAATAACGAATATCGAATAACGAAGTATTTGGGAAACGAATGGCCAATGCACAAAATGACAATGACCAATCCAAACCAGAACTTCATCAATTGATATTCGATGTTGAGACAAGAAGTTTTTCCACAATTTAACGAGTATAGTTATGGAACGAAAATTCGATTTAGAAGAGAGGCTTATAAATTTTGCGGTTAGAATAATTGAACTAGCAGAATCTTTGAAACCCACCAAAGCAAGCAGTTATCTGTCAGGTCAAATATTACGAAGTGGCACTGCACCTGCGCTGCAATATGGAGAAGCGCAAAGCAGTGAATCGAGAAAAGATTTTGTTCACAAAATGAAAATTGCATTAAAGGAACTTCGTGAAACACTAGTTTGCCTTAAAGTTATCCATCGTTCAAGTTCATATAACTCTGAACAACAGATTTTGGATGCAATTAACGAAAGCAATGAACTAATATCGATTTTTGTAAAAAGTATTGATACTGCTCAAAAGAATATGATTACAGAAAAGAAATAATGAACACTAAACCGAGCGTACTTTGCGAGCTAGCCGAAGACAATAATGAATAACGAATAGCGAAGTTTTTGGGAAACGAATGGCCAATGCACAAAAGGACAATGACCAATCCAAACCAGAACTTCATTATTCGATGTTCGGTGTTCGGTGTTCAAAGAAACACAACTAATTAATTAAAACAAAAATCATGGAAATCAAAGTACTCGGGCCTGGCTGCCCAAAGTGTAAAACGCTTGAACAGGCCACTCGTAACGCAGTAAGCGAACTTGGCATTGATGCCAATATTACAAAGATTGATGACATTGTTGCAATAATGAACTATGGCGTAATGCGTACACCTGCATTGGTAATTGACGAGAAGGTAATTTTCTCGGGTAAGGTGCCAGGTGTTAGCGAGCTAAAGGAAATTATCACAAATAATCAGCAATAACGCATCATTGCGAGCGCTCTTTGCGAAGCAATCTTTTAACAAACAATCTCTTCGTCTCCTCAAAAAGGATTACGAGACTCGCAATTACGAAAGTGACTAACCAAACAAAAAACTAAACAATGAAAAGAATTGCATTATTCCTATCTGTTGCCGCAATGGCAATAATTATGATGAGCTGCGGAGGCTCAACCGAAAAAAAATCGACAGAAACCGCAAAGGTTGAGGTTGCCGAAACGGCAAAGGTGATGGTTTACTACTTTCACAGCAAGCAGCGCTGCAAAACCTGTTTGGCAATTCAAGATGTGGCAGGGCAAACCATTGCAGAGAATTTTGCAGGTAACGCAGAAGTAAAATTTGTTGAACTCGATTTTACTGAAAGCACCAACGAAGCTATTGCCAATAAGTATGAGGTAGCTGGCAGCAGCCTGATTATTGTATCGGGCGATACGCAAAAAAACCTAACAAGCGATGCGTTTGCCAATGCGCTAAGGAACCCTGAAGTATTAAAAGAAACTATTGTTGCCGAAGTAAAAAAGCATTTGTAGCCAATGGAGTTTTTGCAAAACCTGATAGACAACTCTCAATTCCCAATACTAACTGCCTTTGCGCTTGGGTTAATGACCGCCATTAGCCCCTGCCCCTTGGCAACAAACATATCGGCCATTGGGTTTATTGGTAAAGATGTACGGGATAGACGAAAGGTTTTTATTAACGGCATAATATACACCCTTGGTCGTGCCTTAACATACACAGCACTTGGAATAGTTCTTATTGTTATCCTAAGGCAAGGTTCTAGTATCTTTAAAATACAGAAAGCGGTAAGCACCTATGGCGAGATGTTTATTGGGCCACTGCTTATTGTTATTGGGCTGTTTATGCTCGATTTGATAAAGATGAAAGCATTGGGCACAAGCAAACTATCGGCAAAAGCCGAGGCTAAGGCTAGTGGTGGTAGCCATTGGGGAGCGTTTTTATTGGGGGTTGTTTTTGCATTGGCATTTTGCCCATATAGCGGAGTGCTTTACTTTGGAGGGTTAATTCCGCTATCGGTTTCGTCGGCTACTGGTTACTTCTTACCCTTTGTGTTTGCCATTGCAACGGGGCTGCCTGTAATTATCTTCTCGTGGATTTTGGCATTTAGCGTATCGAGCGTTGGCGCTGTTTACAACAAGATAAAAACCTTTGAACTTTGGTTCCGCCGGATAGTTGCCGTGCTATTTATTGGGGTTGGGGTTTACTATACAATTGTTGCTTTCTTTTAGGACACTTCGCGCAAAGCCGCAAAGACGAAATTAGTTATAAACTACAATAATTTTATAATTATAACCTTTGCGTTCTTGCCGACTTGGCGAGAATAATAAAACAGTTTTAACAAACTTTCATATGGAAATTAAAAAAGAGCTTAAAATCCTTTTCTGGATTGTATTTTTCTTTGCGTTGGCATTCTTCATGCCTGTTGATAGCGCAAACTTCCGCACTGCGGTTGACGCTACGCTCGACCTTTCCAAGTGGTACGCTCAGGAGCACGTGGTGCTGTGCCTGCTGCCAGCATTCT
Organism: uncultured Rikenellaceae bacterium; assembly: GCA_964527985.1. Taxonomy (GTDB): domain Bacteria; phylum Bacteroidota; class Bacteroidia; order Bacteroidales; family Tenuifilaceae; genus Perlabentimonas. Next base: position 2,945 of record CAZGQZ010000222.1, read on the forward strand.
TTATTGCTGGGGTTATATCGGTTTTTGTGAGCCAAGGCGCAGTGCTAAAGTACTTTGGCGCAAACGCAAAAAAATGGGTAGCTTATACCGTTGCATCGGTATCGGGAACTATTCTGGCTGTTTGCAGCTGTACAATTTTACCACTTTTCTCGAGTATCCATAAGCGTGGCGCTGGACTAGGGCCTGCAGTGGCTTTCCTATACTCTGGCCCAGCCATAAATATCTTGGCAATAATACTTACCGCACGCATACTTGGATTCGAGATGGGCGTTGCGCGTATTATTGGTGCAGTAGTATTTGCCATTGTAATTGGTAGCGTAATGTCGATAATATACCGTAAGGAGGAGAGGGCAAAGAAAGAGGAGCAGATGAATATTCAAATGCCACCCGAGAGTCGCCCCATGTGGCAAACATCCTTTCACTTCTTTATCCTTGTGCTAATTCTTGTTTTTGCTAACTGGGGCAAACCCTCGGCCGACGAATCCAGTGGCGTCTGGTTCGTTATATGGAGCAACAAGTGGTACATCACCAGCATTTTTGGTCTAGGTTTGGTTTACTCGCTTATAAAGATTTTAAAGATTAAGTGGTGGTGGGTAATATCGGCAGCAGTTGCAACTGGCGTATCGGGTGTGCTTGCATCAACCTACATTGGCGGAAAGTTAGCGCCCCTTGTACCAATGCTTGTGGCCATTACTGGGCTTAGCATCATCACGCTAAAAAAGGACAACGAGAACCGCGAGTGGACACTAGCCAGCTGGGATTTTGCCAAGCAAATTATGCCATTGCTGGCATTGGGAGTTATTGTGGCCGGATTTCTTTTGGGCTCAACCCACGACTCTACCAACATTCCGGGCATTGTACCTAGTAGCTGGATATCATCACTGGTTGGAGGGAACTCCATTTTTTCTAACTTTTTTGCATCAATCGTTGGCGCATTTATGTACTTTGCCACGCTAACCGAGGTGCCAATTGTACAAGGTCTTATTGCATCGGGAATGGGCAAGGGACCTGCGCTGGCTCTACTTTTGGCTGGGCCATCGCTCTCGTTACCAAACTTATTGGTTATTAGGGGCGTTATGGGTACACAAAAAACTTTTATTTACCTTGTGCTAGTTATAATTATGGCAACCATAAGCGGGATGATATTTGGGGCAATGTAATTTCACTACATTTATAAAGGGCAGAGGCAAAACCCCATATAATTACTTCAATTCATCAAAATCGACCCAAGGATTAACTAAAACATAACAACTATGAATGAGTTAGAAAAAGAAATTGAAGAGATGGATTTCAATTTTTTTGCAACAGCACAGCATAAAATTGCCCCCGATGTTTTTTTAAAATCAAAAGAAGCCGTTTTTTTAGATGTGCGAGCACAAGAAGAGTTGCAAAC
>CAZGQZ010000223.1:0-4324 GCA_964527985.1 uncultured Rikenellaceae bacterium
TTTATTGGTTGCATGGGGCTATTTGGTCTATCAGCACACATTCTTCAGGCAAGGGTTAAGGAGATGGGCATTCGCAAAGTGCTGGGTGCGTCAACGCTAAGAATTATTGGCCTTATGGGAAAAGAGTTTGCATTGCTTGTGTTTGTATCGAATGCTATTGCATGGCCTATTGCATATTTCTCAATGAGCCAATGGTTACAGGGATTTGCGTATAAAACAGCTATAAATTTCGGTTTTTTCATAGCAGCACTTATAATAACTCTGCTAATTGCTTTTTTAACCGTTTCGTACCATTCGTGGCGAACTGCCCGAGCAAACCCGGTTGATGCATTAAAGTACGAGTAGCGTTTTATATAGCAAATTACAGGCAGTTCAAAAAATTTTAAATATAATTTTTTTGAACTGCCTTTTTTTGTTCGATTACGAACACTAGTTATACGATTATGAACAAAATTCCAAGAAATGTAAATAGTTAATGATCAGATAAACAGATTTGTATGGCGTTTGGCATGTGGTATGATAAAACCGAATGGGAAATACATTCGAAATTGCTTAAAACTAACACATAATACCCTAACGCTATGATTAAGAACTACATTAAGGTTTCAATTCGGAATCTTATCTCGCAGAGAGGTTACACGTTAATTAACATTTTTGGTTTAGCTGTTGGTATAGCCAGCGCACTCCTTATAATGCTATACGTAGTTGATGAAATTAGCTATGATAAATTTCACCCCAATGCGCAAAATATTCACCGAATTTGCCTCGATGCAAAAATTCAGGATACTGAACTGCTAGGGCCTATAAGTTGTGTTCCAATTGGGCCAACATCTGTTAATGAATATCCTGATATTTTAAACTACACCCGTATTTTTTCCTTCTCGGGCGAACCTGTAATACGTTACGAGGATAGAACATTTGTTGAGAAACGATTGATGTATACTGATTCAACTTTCTTTCAGGTATTCAATGGTTTTTCGCTTATTAGAGGTAATCCCGATAATGTGCTAAACAGGGCAAACCAAATGGTAATGACCGAGTCAACAGCCAAACGTTATTTTGGTGATGAGAATCCCATAGGAAAAGTTGTTCAGTTTGGTCAGAACAGACAGAACTGGGAGGTAACCGCTGTTGTTGCCGATCTGCCTAAAAATAGCCACCTAAAATTTGATATACTCTGCTCGTTTGTTACGCTACCCATGTCGCAATCTACCTTTTGGATTGGAAACAATAACTACACCTACATCTTACTTCAGGATGGTTTAGATCCGCGTGAGGTTGACAAACGGTTTGTTGATATGGTTAATACACATGCTGGTCCTCAATTTGAGCAGTTCGCTAACATTTCTACCAGCGACTTCGAGAGTAGTGGTAACAGGTACTCATATTTTACACAGCCATTGCTCGATATTCACCTAAAATCGAATATGCCTTTTGAACTTGAAAAAGGCGGTAATTTAACAATGGTATACGTGTTCATGCTAATTGCCATTTTTATCCTTGTAATTGCAGCAATAAATTTCATGAATTTATCAACAGCTCGGTCGGCTAAAAGGGCAAAAGAAGTTGGTATTAGGAAGGTTGTTGGATCGACCCGCTCGAAGCTAATTGGTCAGTTTTTAACCGAATCGGTAATTGTTTCAACAGTTTCGTTAGCAATTGCCATTGGGTTAATATTTTTGGCAATGCCAGGGTTTAATAGTATTGCAGGTAAAGAGATGTCCCTAACAACACTTCCTATTGCACTTACCATTGGAATTTTAATTGCTACAATACTAGTTGTCGGATTTGCTGCTGGCAGCTATCCTGCGTTTTTCCTAGCTAGCTTTGAGCCCTTAAAAGTGCTAAAAGGTAAGCTGCAAACTGGCATGAAAAATAGCCTTTTGCGTGGGTCATTAGTAGTTGTTCAGTTTATAATTACAATTGGTTTGCTAATATCCACATTTGTTGTTTATCATCAAATTTCATTTATACAGGAAAAGGATTTAGGCTATAACCCCGAGAACATTCTTGTAGTTAATCGACCTTATGCTATTGCCAATGAGCAGCGCGAAACCTTTTTAAACGAGCTTAGGGCGCTCCCATATATTGAGTCAGTATCGCGATCAAATTCGCTACCCACAACAATAATTGGTAATACGGTAATGCAGAAGAAAGGCGCCCCTAGCGACGATATGCAATCGCTTAACCATTTCTATGCGTATCATGATCTGGATAAGGTTATGCAATTTAAAATGGTAAAAGGGCGATACTTTAGCGATGATTTTGCAAGCGATTCATCGGCTATGGTTATGAACGAAGCTGCAGTTAAAGTATTTGGTTTTGATGGCGATCCTATTGGGCAAAAGGTAATGATGAACTTAAACGATGAGCTAACAGTAGTGGGCATTATGGAGGACTTTCATTACGAGTCGTTGCATCAAAAAATTACCCCTTTAGTAATAGCATGTCATCCTACATATACCTATGTAACCATTCGAATTGCTGGAGCGAATGTTCAAGAGGCCATCCGAAGCATTGAGGCAAAGTGGAACGAATTTGTGCCCGACCAAGCATTCGATTACTTTTTTATGGACCAGGCGGTTGATAATCAGTATAGTGATGAGAGAAGAGCCAGTATTCTATTTTCTAGCTTTAGCATTCTAGCCATAATAATTGCAACTCTAGGGTTACTTGGGTTATCATCGTATTCGGCCGAACAGCGCACACGCGAAATTGGTATACGGAAAGTACTTGGTGCTAACGTTGGCCTTGTTATTTGGTTGTTACTTAATGAGATTAATAAACTATTTATTATTGCAACCCTAATTTCGTGGCCAATTGCTTGGTTTTTAATGAGCAAATGGCTTGAGAGTTTTGCCTTTAGGGTTGGTTTATCGCCTTGGATATTTATTGGAGCATCGGTGTTAGCATACCTAATTGCTGTGCTTACAGTGAGCTATCAAGCATTAAAAGCTGCCAGAACAAACCCAGCAATTACGCTTAAGTACGAATAGTTTATTGTAAATAGTAAAGGGTTTAATTGCAATATTCGAAAATTCGAGGTATTTCACTTTGGCTAATTCATCAACGTATAGCAGAAAAAACGAAATGCTAAAAAGATGAATGAAAGGAGAAATACCTCGAATCGATGTCTTTATAAATGAAGTAGTTTGGGAGAATATCTATTTACTTCTTTTATAAGATTACACATAATTCTGTTATGGTTTTTTATACACACTTGGCCTTTCTAAATAGCGCTTTTTAGCCTCTTTGGCATCCGATCCTTCGGGAATGTAAATAACCGTTCTCGAATCAATTACAACAGCCTGCATTTTCGATAAATCTGGTGTTTTATTGATTGCCTGTTTCTTTTCGTACATTCTATTATTCCTTCCTTATTAGTAAGCATATTCCTTTTTAGCTTCTTGTTTTATTTGAATGATATAATTCACCATTAAACGCAAAAATCAAATAATCACAAGTATGCAAAATACCCAGCTTTTGTATGCTGAGTTGCTGTTTAAGCTCCAAATTTTAAGTAAACCGACAAAAGTTCGACACTTTATTGCTTACGAAAAGTAAGTGCCTAAATCTGAAAAGTTGAGGAGATACCTAAAGGTCAAATGTAGCAAATAAAATTGGTAAATTATTATTTTACAGAATTATATAATGTTTTCTCAATATTCCATAGAGTTTGTAATGGTTTTAGTTTAACTTGATTGAAACCAATTTTCAGAAAGCAAGCGTATATTAGAATTAATTCATAAATTATTGAGAATAAATATTGTATATCCAAATTAAGGATTACCTTTGCCAAATAATTTTTTTAATTCAATTTATGATAAACGGAACAGTAAAATTTTTTGATGAGACGAAAGGATTCGGATTCATTAAAGACAACGATTCAACAAAAGAGTACTTTGTACACTTAACTGGTTTAATTGACAAGATTACGGATAACGACGAAGTTTCCTTTGATCTTGAAGAAGGTCGTAGAGGCGTTAACGCTGTAAATGTGAAACTTGCGTAAGTAAAGATATAAGCATTTAAATGATTAAAGTCCTGCATTTTGCAGGACTTTTTTTTGTTTTAGCATGTTGGTTGCTTAATCTGTAGTACTTTTATGGCTTAAATTATTTGGAATGGAATTAAAACAAGTTGTTTCAGATATTTTTCGTGAGGTTGCTCCGTTGTCATCACAGGGAAAAGTCGCCGACTATATCCCAGCGTTAGCCAAAGTATCTCCAAAGCTGTTGGCTATTAGCCTTAATACAGTTAGTGGCGAAAGCGTTTCAATTGGCGATGCATTAACTCCATTCTCAATCCAAAGTATTTCAAAAGT
>CAZGQZ010000224.1:0-4285 GCA_964527985.1 uncultured Rikenellaceae bacterium
CAAGATTCGGAGAGGAGGTGAAGAAAAATGGCTAAAGAATCAAACTTTAAGAATATGACTTTAACCCTATTCACTGTTACGCTTTTGGCCTCAGCGAGTTTAGGGTTTGTATACAGTTTCACCAAAGGGCCTATTGAAGATGCCCAGAATGCTAAGATTAACAATGCTATTAGCCTAGTTCTGCCAGAGTTTGATAATCAGCCATCGGCTGAAAGTTTTACACGTAATGTTGATGGCGGTGTGCTAACATTTTACCCTGCTAAAAAGGATGGTGAGCCCATTGGCATGGCCGTTCAAACCTTTACTAAAAATGGATTTAGCGGTCAAATCGATTTGATGGTTGGATTTTTGCCCGATGGTACTATCCATGCAATAGAGGTAATTTCCCATAAAGAAACACCTGGATTGGGTGATAAGATGGAGAGCGGTAAGTCAGATTTTAACGTTCAGTTTAAAGGGGAAAATCCGAAGGATTTTAAGCTCTCGGTAAAAAAAGACGGAGGAGATGTTGATGCTATTACTGCATCTACAATAAGCTCTCGCGCATACTGCGATGCCGTTCAACGTGCTTATAGTGCAATTGTAAAGGAAGGAGGTAGTAAATGAGCCAGCTAACAAACTTTACCAAAGGTTTTATTAAGGAAAACCCAGTTTTTGTTCTTCTGCTGGGCATGTGCCCTACGCTTGGAACAACAACAAGTGCTATTAATGGTTTAGGAATGGGCCTTGCTACTACATTTGTTTTAGTAATGGCAAATGTTGTAATTGCATTGGTTAAAAATGTAATTCCACCTAAAGTACGTATTCCTTCGTACATCGTAATTATTGCATCGTTTGTTACCATGGTCGATTTGAGTATGGCAGGTTTTCTTCCTGCTTTGCATGCCCAACTGGGGTTATTTATTCCGTTAATTGTTGTAAACTGTATTGTGCTCGGAAGAGCTGAAGCATTTGCTTCAAAAAATTCAGTTGGTGCCTCCTTTATTGATGGACTTGGTATGGGGTTGGGGTTTGCATTTGCTTTAACATTACTAGGTTTAGTGCGTGAATTATTGGGAAGTGGGAAAGCATTTGGCATATCAATTTATTCTGATACTTATGGAATGCTTGTGTTTATATTGGCTCCCGGAGCATTTATTGCGCTAGGTTACCTTACTGCAATTATGAATCGACTCTCAAAAAAATAGGTAGATTATGGAATATATCATCATAATAATATCAGCAGTTTTTGTCAACAATATTGTGTTGGCACAGTTCCTTGGTATCTGTCCTTTTTTAGGTGTTTCGAGCAAGGTTGAAACTGCAGTGGGAATGAGCGGTGCAGTAACTTTTGTAATGACTATTGCAGCCATTGTTACGTACCTTATCATGTATTTCGTTTTAATTCCTTTAGGAATAGGGTACATGCAAACCGTAGCTTACATTTTGGTAATTGCTTCGCTTGTGCAAATGGTTGAAATTATTTTGAAAAAGGTTAGTCCTGGGCTATACCAGGCACTTGGGGTATTCTTACCCCTAATCACAACCAACTGTGCAATTCTTGGTGTAGCAATTCTTTTAGTGCAAAAGGAGTTCTCTCTTCTCGAAAGCGTTGTGTTTGCCATTGGTAATTCAATAGGTTTTGCCTTGGCTCTAATCGTTTTTGCAGGAATTAGAGAGTCGTTAGATTTGGTTGACTTACCCAAGGGAATGAAAGGCGCACCCATTGCGCTTGTTGTAGCCGGTATTTTGGCTTTGGCATTTATGGGATTTGCCGGTATTGTAAAATAGTTTCCAGCCTAATATTTCTGAGCACCCCTTTTGAGTTATACAAGGGGTGCTTTTTTTGTTAATTATCTTGTTTCATGTGTTTTAAAATTGAACGTGTTTTAACAGCCGAAAGTTTGCAGCAAATTTGGGCATTGTACGAGAGTAGTTTCCCTGTTGATGAACGCCGTGCGTACGATCAACTTTCACTTTTGCTATCCAATAAATACGCTAAAATCTATAAGTTTTATCGAGCAAACGAATTGGCTGGCCTTGTTGTAATTTGGGAGTTCGAGGCCTTTTTGTTTATTGAACATTTTGCCGTAATGCCAAAAATGCAAAACCAAGGAATAGGGAAAAACGCAGTCTCTCATCTAATTGCGAATTTTCAAATGCCAATACTTCTAGAAGTAGAACCCCCATTTGATGCCCAGAGCGAAAGGAGAATTAAGTTTTATGAAGGGTTGGGATTTCGCATGCTTAATCTTGAGTATATGCAGCCTGCATATGCTAACAACAAATCGGAGGTGAGAATGAAGCTAATGGCTAATGTCGATAGTATTTCTAATCTTACTGTAAACGAATGGATATCTCAATTGAAGCGCGAAGTATACAACTGCCAATACGAATAGCAATGGCAGTAATTAAACTCTTTATATCTTTGTTGACAAATAATTAGTGTTTAAGGATTAATGCAAAGTATTTATCCCAACTCCTTTGAGGAGAAAATAGGTTTTAAAAGTATTCGCAATCAGGTTGCAGCGCTTTGTTTATGCCCGCTTGGAAAGCGGAAGGCCGAGGAGGCACATTTCAGTTCGAATTTCGATTTAGTTTCCCGATTAATTCACCAAGCAGCCGAAATGAAAACCATCTGTCAAATGGAGGACTCTTTCCCAGTTGATGGTTATGCCGATACAACCCCTTTTTTGGAAAGGATTAAGCGAGAGGGAACATGGCTCGACGAAACCGAACTATTCTCATTGCGTCGCTCGCTCGATGCCATAAAAGCAGTTGTTAAATTCCTACTGAAAGGCGAAAAGCCTAAATATCACTATCTAGCTGAGTTAGCGCAAGGGGTTAACTATTTCCCTTTTGTTGCCGATAGAATTGATACAATCCTTAACCGCTTTGGGAAGATTAAGGATAATGCCTCTCCTGAGCTTGCTCGAATCCGAGGTGAGATAGCCTCGAAGCAAGCATCAGTTTCAAAGCGAATAGGTTCGATACTTAAGGCTGCACAGGCTGAGGGTCTTGTCGACGACGATGCCTCAACCTCAATGCGCGATGGCCGAATTGTTATCCCAGTTAGCGCATCGAATAAGCGCAAGCTTAAAGGCATTATTCACGACGAATCGGCCACGGGTAAAACCGTTTTTATTGAGCCTGTTGAAGTGGTTGAGCTTAACAATGAAATTCGCGAGCTGGAGTACGACGAGCGTCGCGAAATTGTTCGCATTCTGGTTGAATTTGCCGATAGCCTCCGACCATACCTTGCCGATTTGTTAAATGCCTATGATTTTCTTGGCGATATTGATTTTATACGTGCTAAGGGATTGTTCGCTACTGCTGTTGCTGGTGCCATGCCCATTATGCAAGCCGAGCCTAAGGTTTACCTGCGAAAAGCTATTCACCCTTTGCTTATGCAAGCCCTTAAAAAGGAGGGTAAGCAGGTTGTTCCTCTCGATATTGAACTCGATGAGAAGAACAGAATACTCCTTATTTCAGGGCCCAATGCCGGAGGCAAATCGGTTTGTTTAAAAACTTTAGGCGTTGCCCAGTATATGCTACAGTGCGGTTTCCTCCCTCCAGTTTTAGAGAACTCAGAGATGGGTATGTTCTCAAATCTTTTCATCGATATTGGCGATGAGCAATCCATCGAAAATGATTTGAGCACGTACAGTTCGCATCTGCTTAGTATGAAGTTCTTCGTAAAAAATGCAAACGATAAAACGCTTGTACTCATCGATGAGTTTGGCGCTGGAACCGAACCACTAGCTGGGGGTGCAATTGCCGAAGCAATTCTTCAGCAGCTTACCCAACTGGGCACGTTTGGTGTAATAACTACTCACTACACTAATCTAAAGCATTTTGCGGCTAATACCGAAGGGATTGTTAACGGTGCAATGCTTTTTGATATGGGTAAAATTGAACCCCAGTTTAAGCTCGAGATAGGAAAACCTGGTAGCAGCTTTGCCTTTGAGATTGCTCGAAAAATTGGTGTGCCCGAAGAGGTGCTTAAACTTGCCGAAAGCAAAACTGGAAACGATCATATCTCTTTTGAAAAACACTTAAAGGAGATTTCGCGAGATAAGCGTTACTGGGAGCGTAAACGCGATCAGATAAGAATATCGAACAAGAAATCGGAGGAGTACGAGAAAAAGCTAGCCGAGGAGTTCGAAACCATAAAAGCCCAACGAAAGGAAATTCTGAAAAAGGCTAAAGAGGAAGCTGAAGCATTGTTGGCTCAGTCAAATAGGATAATTGAGAATACAATTCGGGAGATAAAAGAGTCGGCAGCGGATAAGGAGCGAACCCGAAA
>CAZGQZ010000225.1:0-4273 GCA_964527985.1 uncultured Rikenellaceae bacterium
TCGGGTGTATCGTTAGGTGTATGGTAATCTCTGTGAAGCCCCGTTGTTAGTAAATACGATGGTAAGCCCATCTTCTCAAAATGATAATGATCGGAAATAGTGAAGAGCGATGTTTTTGAAAGAGTTTTATAGTCAATGGCTAGCGTACTGTCGGTGTTGCACTGCATTGCCATTTCGCCAAAAGCTTCAAGTTTGTTGTTACCGTTTATAAACAGCGTTTTTTTTCTGCCCTTTTGTACACCAACTCTTCCAACCATATCGAAATTTAAAAGCACCAAAGTGCTATCGGCAGGGAAAAGTGGGGTTTTTGCATATTGCTGCGAGCCAAGCAAACCAATTTCCTCAGCGGTAAAAGCAACAAAAACAATGTTGCTATTAAACCGATAATCATTTTTTGAGGCAAAGCGTTTGGCTAGCTCAATCACCAAAGCAACCCCCGATGCATTATCGTCGGCTCCAGGAAACCAGTTTTGCCCATTTTGGGCAAGATGATCAAGATGTGCGCCCACAACTATAGACCTTTGCGATGCTTTTGCAGAAGGAATCCACCCAACAACATTGTAGGTTTTTAGGGTATCAATTTGCTTGTTAAACAGCACATCTATCTTTAATGTCGATGGTAATTTTTTTATGCGGTCAACTTCTGTATTTCGATCCCATACTATTTGAGGGCTTTCACCTAAAATTGCTTCAGCAAGATGATTTGACACAAGAATTTGAGGGATAGGATTAGCATTTGGCGAAAAACTTCGGGTAAGCACCGAACCTGAAGAGTTGGCAAGCGTGTATGATGTTGCTGCATTAACCGATTTTACCTGCTGGGCAATTTGCGAAAATTGTTGATTATTGGTTGGATTGGCTGAAATAATTAGTACGCAACCTTTTCGCTTTGCCGTTTCGTGTACCTTTAATGCTCCAATTCGTAAGTTATTTGTTAGTATAAATAATGCCTTTCCGTTAAGATCAAGTGAGTCAAGTTGGTCGTTATCTCCTGTTCCACCAAAAACTATATCAATGTTGTTTAGTGGTTTTGGTGCTTGACCAAGGTTGATAAAATCGGTGCCAAAATTATACGTTTTACCAAGTATGCTGATGCTGCTCGATAATGGGGTTGTGCAAACAATGTTTACAGGTTGCTTAAACGAATTGCTTGGAATTGACCTGTAAGGTTTTAACCCAGTTGTTCTAAAAATGCTATCGACAAACGAAACTGCTTTTAAGTCGTGGCTGCTTAATGTGCTGCGTCCATTGAACTCTGACGAGCAAAGTACCTCAATATGCTTCGAAATGCTTGTTGCTGTTGTGTCGTAGCGAATTGCATCAGCCCCACTTGCAGTTTGAACATAGAGCAGAAAACTGCAAACAAATGTTCCTAGGTAAACGAAATTTCTTCTCAGTTTGCTTTTTATAAAGGAGTTAATCATCGGTATCGGCTATTAAATGCTTGTATTTATTGTATAAAAATGAAATAATGAGGAGCAGCACACCAAGCGACAGAAAAACAATAACCTTTGATAGGGTGTTTAAATGAGCAATATCAAAAACGAAGAGCTTTATAAAGGTTATTGCAAATAGCGAAATTGCAGCAATACGAACATGTACTTTCCCTTTCCAAAGCCCATGAATAATCATAAGTAATGAGTATGCACCCCAAAGAATGCTCAGCCCAAGTTTGTACGAATGTTCTGATCGGCCTAAATCCATTAGGTTAACCAGTTCGCTACTCAGAATCCAAACTATGGCAACATGAACACAAATATCAAATGCAATTGCTGTTTTTGCTCTAGCTAAATGTTTTACAATTAGCTTTTGGCTTCCTACAATGGCAATGGCTAAAAATGCGTACGATATGTAGCGAATGTATATTTGTAGCGCACTTTTATCGAATAGTACTAATTCGTTTTTACTAAGAAAATCCGCCCTAAGTTCGCCAAATAAATATAGTCCGTACGCAAGGAAAACCCCAACGCTAACTAACGTTAATGTTAATAGGGCTTTTCCCAAACTTTCGTTCTTTTTGCTTAACGAAGTTAGGTACGATATAAGGCCAAAAAACAGCAAACTGTAGTTTATTAGCCATATTGCTCGATAGCTAATTAGGGTTTTGTTAAACACTTCAATCTGCTCAAAGGTATCATTGCTTGGAACTAGCACAGCCGAAGCGGAGTATTTTTGTGTCCAATAGCTAAAAATCTCAATTCCAAAGGTAAAGTAAGCAATTGCCACAAACATGGCGGGAATAAATAAAGATGAGAATACTTTTAGGTATTCCGATTTAAATATTGGCGAAGTATATTTTTGGCTTATTCCAAGTATTGCTACAAATGCAAAAAGTAGCGTAACAGCTAGCGAAGAGTAGAAGTTAGGGTTGTTGAAGGGCGTGAGGCTAAGTTCACTCAAATTGCCTAGGTAAAGGCTCCAGTCGTGAATTATGCTTGCAAAGGCAATGCTCAGCAAAGGGTAGGCTAGCTTTTCGTAAAATGGTTTGCCTTGTGTTCTGCCAATCCAGAAAAGTATTGCAGCTTCGGTTGCCCAAAGTATGGTAACCCAATTACCGTTCAGTTCAACAGGTACGGCAATAGTAAGAAATGCTAATGCGAGACCAAGTATGAAATAGAAAAGGTTTCTATCGGTTTGCCTCTGTTTCAGAATAAGTATGGCCACTCCGCTATGTAGTGCTGCGTTGCAAATAGTAAAAAGCCCGGTGTAAGCGGTAAGTGACTCGGTTTCGGTTAGCATTAAATAGCCAAAAAAATAGAAAACGAACGAGTTCGCTAAAAGAAGAATGATATCTGAAAGGCTAAACGATTCCTTTTTAAGCGTTTTAAATAGGATAAATGTGAGGTAAAATATTAGGAAGAAGCCAAGCATAAAACTCGCAGCCATAATAAAATGCTCGCTATGCTTGTACTTGAAAAGTAACCATGCCATAAATATTAGCCATGTAAAACCCAACGACGAGAAGTAAACGGGTTTCCAGTATTTTTTAAGGCTTATGGCCAGTATGCCAATGTTTATAATGATCATGTAGGTAAACAGAAACTCTACCTTTCCCGCACCTGTGCTAACCAAAAATGGAATAGCATACGCTCCAACTAGACCAATATGCGCTATAACCTGACGGTTATACTTAAGCGCAGCACCAACCGTAAATGCGGTAAAAATGAGCATTAACGCAAAAGTGAGCCATTGAGGATAAAGGTTATAAAAGCTGTATGCAGCAAAAGTTATAAAGTACATAATTGCCGCACTTCCGCTAAGAAGCACTGCGCTAAAACTTTCGTATTGTCGTTTAAGCCATACAGCAAGCCCCAATAATACTGACCCAACTAGGTATCCCAGTACAATTCGGATTGTTGGACTTATAACCTGATTTTCCACAGCATATTTTACCCCAATGGCCACGCCAATTATCGTAATTATTATACCAATTTTGCTAATCAAATTTTCGCCAATAAACCGTTCGAGGCTAAGTTTGGATTTTGGTGCGCTTTTTATTTCATTTGCTGTGTTTGCAGGTATTTGAGTTTCTTTTTTAGGTTCAATTGTCTCAACTGGCTTAAGTGCCGATTCACCTTTCATGCTGATTATTTCACTTTGCAGTTCAGCAACTTCGCTTGCAAGTTTCGCTTGTTTTTCTGATAGATTATTCAGCTTCTCTTGAAGATAATCTAGCTGGTTTTCATTTAAAGGCATAGTCGATACTTTTTTAGCAATTTTTTTAATCTGGGGTTTTTAATGCTAGCTATATAACATAGTCAAAAGTACCCAATATTTTTAAAATCTTTCAAATGTTAAAATCATTTCTGTAAATTTGCAGTGTACTACTTAAATTCACATGAAAGAGTTAAAGGTAATATCGTTACTAGCAAAACACGTTTATCGCAATATAAAAAATCGCGATACCTTCCATTTCTAGTGGCTATTTTCATAGCCAACCTCATTTTTTTCAAATAGCTTAATAATACATTTCTAACTTTTTAAAAATATAAATGCTATGGAGTTACCATTTGCAGAATCGTATAAAATTAAGATGGTTGAAACCATCAGAAAAAGCACTCGTAATGAGCGCGAAGAGTGGATTAAGAATGCTAAGTACAACTTGTTTAACCTCAAAAGCGATCAGGTTTTTATCGATTTACTTACCGATTCGGGAACCGGCGCCATGAGCGATCGCCAATGGAGCGCAATGATGGTTGGCGATGAGAGCTACGCAGGTGCATCGTCGTATTACAATCTTAAAAATGCAATTAAAGAGATACTTGGTTTTGAG
>CAZGQZ010000226.1:0-4268 GCA_964527985.1 uncultured Rikenellaceae bacterium
TGTCCACTGGTATTTGATAAACCAGAAGCATAACCTAAGAAAACATTATGGCTCCCTGTTGTATTTGCATTTCCAGCAACATTCCCTAAAAAAGTATTGTTTGATCCTGAACTATTGGCTCGACCAGCTTTATATCCTAAAAAAATGTTATTGCTTTGCGTATTGCTGTAACCTGCTTCGTACCCTAAAAATACATTATACTGCCCAGTTGAGTTTGTTCTACCGGCATCGTATCCAATAAAAACATTATATCCACCGCTCGAATTACTTAAACCGCTATTATTTCCAATAAAAACATTGTAACCACCTCCAATGTTATTTGAACCCGACATGTACCCTAAAAACACGTTTCGGGTTCCATAAGTGTTTTTTACTCCTGCATCGTAGCCTAAGAAAGTATTGTAGGCTCCGGTAGTATTTGCTCTTCCCGATCGGTAACCTAAAAATGTATTATAGCTGGTAGTATTTGAAAGTCCAGCCTCAAAGCCTAAAAACACGTTATAACTTCCTGATATATTATTTAACCCTGCTTGGTTACCAACAAAAACGTTACTACCACCGATTGTGTTTTTTGAACCGCTACTATTGCCAATAAATACGTTACTAGCACCTGTTGTATTTGCCCTACCTGCGTAATAGCCCATAAAAGCATTACTGGCTCCGCTAGTATTATATCGGCCAGCTTCGGTTCCTAGGAATACATTTGAACTTGCATTATTCGTATATCCTGCCAAGTAGCCTAAGAAAACATTATACTGGCCGCTTGTATTTGTTCTACCTGCCTGATAGCCCAGAAAAGTATTGTAGCTATTCGTATTGCTATAACCAGACTCAAAACCTAAAAATACGTTATAGCTACCAGTGCTATTTGCCAAACCAGATTTATTGCCAATGAATACATTATTCGATCCGGTTGTATTATTAACTCCGGCATTATACCCTAAAAATGAGTTATACTCTCCACTAGTGTTGCTTAAACCTACCTGATAGCCAACAAAGGTATTATAGCTCGAGTTGCTAACGTAACCAGCGCGATAGCCAATAAACGTATTCCAGCTACCAGTTGAGTTACTATTACCAGCCTGATGTCCAATAAAAATGTTTTCTTGTCCCGTAGTCAATGATATCCCAGTTTGATATCCTAGCGTTGAATTGTATAATCCATCGGGTTGTACGTTAATACCACTTTCATGTCCTATAAAATAGTTATCGGGAGTAATATGCATAAAACTTGTTGGTTCAGCCTTTCCTTGGTCGGAGAGGCCTCCAACGGCAAATCCGCCTCTAAAGCCTTTGTCAGGTGGATCTTTTACGTATATCCTGGCGCTGTCACGACCAATGAATAGGTATTTTTGCTCGTCAGCTTTTCCTTGGTCGGAGAGGCCACCAACGGCAAATCCACCTCTAAAACCTTTTACAGCTGGTTCCTTAAAATATACTCTTGAACTATCGCTTCCTATGAAAAGGTAATCCTGACTAATTGTTTTACCCTGATCGGATAATCCACCTACAGCAAATCCTCCTCTTCTATATTTTGTGGTAGGTTCGTTGAAATATATACGAGCACTATCGCTGTCGATAAACAAATACTCTTGACCTATGGTTTTTCCCTGATCGGATAAACCACCAACGGCAAAACCTCCACGAAAACCTTTGTTTTTTGCAGACGATACTTTAAGATTAATACGGACACTATCGGGAGTAACCCTTAAAAATTCTGCTTCACCAACTTTTCCCTGATCGCTTAGTCCACCAACGGCAAAACCTCCTCGGGTATACTTGCTGCTATCGTCAACATAAACTCTTACACCACTCTCGTAAACGGCAAAAACTATTTGGCCCAAGCTATTACGAACAACAAAAATTGGCTCTTCAATTGGCTCTGGTTGATTTACCTCAATTTTATCGCTATACACTGTGCCGTGTGCTTTAATATTGCCCATTACCTCTAGCTTTTCGGAAGGGGTTACCGTACCAATGCCCACATTAACATTGTTATTATGGATATTGCTAGTGGCAACCCATGAAGTGCCATCGTGGTATAGCGTTTGGCCTGAAGTTCCTTCAACCAATGGACCAACAAGACTACTTGTGGTGAAAGAAGTACCATCGGAGTACTCAAACGTGTAGGTTCCGTCTCCATTATCAATAGTGTTCACAATACCAACTCCTTGTTCTCCCTGCTGCCCATTAGTAGCGTATAGTGCATAGGGGACAGGATAAAGCTCGCTTTGCCCAAGTGGCTCATACGAAGTTTGACCAGATAGCATTATATCAGTTTCAAGGACAATATTTCCATCGGACCATACCACCTCTTCGAAAGAACCCATCGAGGGTTCGCCTTGACCAACAATAATGCTTATGAGACCATAGCTATTTGTTGTAACGTTATGCTCCTCACTAAAATACACATCGCCATTATTTGCCGATTTTAAAGTTACCTTAAACAGTATAGATTCATCAGCAATTGGTGTTCCTTGTGTATCTCTTATTATAGCCTGGTATTTAAAGCCTTGGCTAATTTGTCCATATCCAACTATTACCAATAATTGAATTATGGCAAGTAGTAAATATTTTTTCATGATTAAAGCTTTAGGTTGACAAAAATTAGATAATTACTAAAACCAAAATGAAAAAAGAGAGGAAAGAAGAATAGATCGAAAAAACAAGGAAAAAGTTAATCAGTTGTACAAGTTACTAACTGGATTTTTAAAAGTCCAATTTTTTGCTTATTAATTACAATTTATAAGCGTATATACTTTTTTTGACTAGCATAAACCTTTTAGTTGAAAAGAAGTTCCTTGAGTGGAATTAATTATTCTTTTGCTTTGCAATACTATTGTGGTAGTATTTACTGCTGATGGAAAGAAAAAACATCAGGGCAAGTAGCACAAAAATGGCAAAAAGGCTAAAGGTTTTATTAAAACCAATTATTTGCGAAAGCATTCCGGTACCAATCATGCCAAAGCCAATCCCTAAATCGAATGCAGTGAAGAATGTAGAGTTTGCAGCACCTCTCCGCGTAGTATCAACCATATTATTTACCATTGCTTGGAAGGTGGGCATTATTATACCAAAGCCAAAACCAAGAATTATTGCTGAAATATGATATCCTATCGGATTATCAATAAATCCGAGAATTGGAAAACCAATTGCAAGAAGAATCATACCAATTATAGAGATTAATTTTGGTCCATATAAATCAAAAACTTTACCGCTAAGAACTCGCGAAAGACCAATCCCAATAGATAATATCAAGAAAAAAAGGCCGCTATTATTTACGCCAATCTCTTTACCGTAAAGCGAAATAAATGAGAGAACACCTCCATAGGTAAACATTACCATAATCATGTTTAAAGCCACAGGTATGGATGTTCTTTCGACTAAATCTTTTACCGAAAACTTATTAAGGCGAGTTTTAGTAAACTTTGATAGTTTAACCGTATAAGCGAGAAACAATCCAACCAATGAAATGGCAATGGCTGATATAAATAGTTGTGAGTAATGTGAATCGCCTGCAATAAATATGGCAATGGTAGGTCCTAATGCCATGCCAATTGTCATTGATAAGCCAAATATGCCTATCCCTTCGCCTCTTCTTTCTTGCGGAATAATATCTACAGCAATGGTTGACCCTGAGGTGGTTAGTACTCCCCAGGTTAACCCATGGGCAAACCTAAGAAATAGAAATTGAATAAATGTAAACGCAATGGGATATCCAATAAATAGAATGGAGAATAGGAGGAAGGCCGTAAGGTAAATCAATTTCCTTCCGTATACATCGAGTGCCCAGCCTGCAAATAGCCTAATGGCTAGTGCAGCAATAGTGTAAAACGACAGAACTACGCCAATTTCCGATTTAGTTGCTCCAATAATATCCTTTAAATAAACAGGCAAAATGGGTAGCATAAAGTAAAATGCAATAGCCATAAGCAAGTTGGCCACTGCAAGAGAAACAAAACTTCTCGTCCATAATTTTTTATCTGCTTCGAAATAAGCGTCCATTGGGCATTTGGGTTTGTGAAGCCATAGTTAGTGATATTATTTTTTTAAACAAAATTTGCATATGATTAAAAAATGGATTTGCTTTGCGAATGTAAAAACAAGAAAATGATTCTATCTATTTATACCATGCATCATCATCATCATTCACTACACAGCGAATGGTGGTCCATTATTGGTATAAGTTGATAGGTTAGAAAAATACTATTATATCCAAAGTCCGGGGAACTACCATTGAGGTAGTTCCCCGGACTTTTTTTGTTTAA
>CAZGQZ010000227.1:0-4187 GCA_964527985.1 uncultured Rikenellaceae bacterium
ATGGTAACTGCAAGTCGGTCTTTTTTATAAGTTAAATTTAGCGCAGGATAGAATAGCGAACTAGTTTTACTTTGGTACTCCCTGTTCGAACCTAAAAAATTTCCGTTATCGAACACTGATTTTGTTGATGAGAAAGGAATAGTTGAAAATTCAACCGTAAAACCATCGACTCCCCAAACAGCGCCAGCAGGGTTAAAAAATGGAGCATCGGTACTTGTCGATGCATTTCTGTTTCCCGTTTTCATTTTGGCAGCACTGCCATTATTAGCCGGGTTATAATCGGCCTTTGCTACAGAAAATGTTAAGAATAAAAGGCTAATTGCGAATAGCTTTTTCATTTGCATAAGGTTTAAGTTTAGGATAAATGAGTAATTGCTTTAAAAAAATCGTAGTGTAAGGTTTACACGTTAACACCTACCATAGCAAATGTTTGCTTTATTTACCAAAAAATGGTTCGCAAAAAATATTGAACGCTAAAAAAGACGTTCGAATAAAAGCCGAACTATACTTCCTCGCTATTATTTTGCAGACTATACACAATCAAGAAACGCCTAAGTGCATTAAATTTTAACTCAATAAAAAAGTATTATATTTGCGAACCCTATTTTTATCCCCCCTAATATTAACCTCAATTACAGATAAGAAGTTTATCTGTTTTAACAATAAGCTAAATTTCTCGTTGAAAAATAGTGGCATTTAAACTTATTACCTATTCAGAAGTCAAATTTTAGATAATCCAATAAACCACAACAAAACTTTTTGCTATGTTTAATTTTTCAAATGCATTAAAAAAAGGGCTTTACATTATCCCTTTTCTTCTTTTAAGCATTACTCTAAAGGGTGCTTATCTCGAAAAAATTCCAACAACAGTTACTAACCCCGATGGCACTAAAATAGAGTGTTACGCATCTGGAGACGAGTATTTTAACTACCTCCACGATGCCGATGGATATACAATTATTAAGGGCAATGATGGCTATTACTATTATGGCATAGAGGAAGGAGATATTGTTGTTCCCTCAAGCTATAAGGTTAACTCCATAGCACCAAAAGCAGCAGGATTAAAACCACATGCCAAAATCTCAGAAAAAGAATATAAGCGCAGAGTAGAGGCCCGTTGGTCAACCATTAAAGATGACGCCTCAAAAGCACCCCATACGGGCGATATGAATAACCTAGTAATTTATATTCGATTTAACGATGATGCGGAATTTACCACCCAACGAAGCGTATTCGATGGAAGGCTAAATAGTACTTCTTCGGCTTCGCTAAAGCACTACTTCCAAGAAGTATCGTACGGGCAACTTGATATAACCAGCTACCACTACCCAATTGCCGACTTATCAACAAACCTTTCCTATCAGGATTCCTATGATAGGTCGTATTTTCAGCCATATGATATCTCGACCAATACTAATGGATACAGTAATGATACAGAAAAAAGAACTCGTGAACACGCATTACTTCAAAGAGCAGTAAGTGCGCTTGAGAACCAAATTCCAACTAGTTTAGCTATTGATGCTGATAATGATAATCGAGTAGATAATGTATGTTTTATTATTAGAGGTAATGCCGAAGGATGGAGCGATTTGCTTTGGGCCCATAGATGGGTGTTATATTCATACAATGTAACAATACACGGCAAAAGAGTTTGGGATTATACATTTCAACCCGAAAACCAGACTGTTGCATCTACTATTTCACATGAAATGTTTCACACATTAGGCGCTCCTGACTTATATAGATACAGCCAAGATGGTTTTACACCCGTTGGTCCATGGGATTTAATGTCATCGGGGTTTGTGCACATGGGAGCTTTTATGAAGTATAAATATGCAAATGGTAATTGGATAAGCGAAATACCAACCATATCAGAACCTGGTGAATACACGCTAAACCCATTAACATCAAGCGAAAATAACGCCTACCGAATTAATTCACCATTCTCAACTACAGAATACTTCATAGTTGAGTACCGAAAACAAAGTGGTATATACGAGTCGAACATTCCTCGAAGTGGACTACTTGTTTATAGAATAAACCAACTTGCAGGCGATGGCAATGCACAAGGGCCACCTGATGAAGTTTACCTTTACAGGCCAAATGGAACTTCAACAAATAATGGTTATCTTAACTTTGCTGCATTATCGTCCGATTATGGTTACTCGTCTATTGCTGATGGACAAAATCCTTCACCTTTCCTTTCTGATGAATCTGCAAGTGGTTTAAATATAATCAATATTGGTTCGGCTGGAGAAACAATAACTTTTACCTTAAGCGATGATGGTGTATATGATGTTGATATATCGGTTAGTCCTTCTAACTCTGGTTTAGCATGGGACGAGACAAATGCAGGACCATATGAAGAAGGGGTTGAGGTTACAGTAAAGGCTCAGCCGTTTTTCGGATATGAGTTTGTTAATTGGACAAACAGCCAAGGTGATGTGCAAAGCACAAGTTCAACTTACACGTTCTACATGCCTGAAAACGATATAGAGCTAATTGCAAATTTTGTTGAGAAAGAGAGCTACAATGTTAATTTTTTTGTAAAAAACCAATACGATAGCTTTGTTGAAAATGCAACTATTGCAATTGCTCCTGCCGACAAGCAAGTTGACTACGAGCAGTATATTAATAGCTACAATACCAATTTAGTTAAAACTCACGCGTATCAAAACCCAAACAAGTTAGGTTTATCTATACCATCCTCTAAAAAAACACTTGATTATTCTAATACTTCTAAAGAAGTTGTCGGTAATTGGATTCATTGGGATAATGGGGAGAATACAAGTAGCATTGGAACAAATAGCCAATTAAACTTTAAAATTGCGAGTAAATGGGAAGCAGCTGATCTAACAGCTTTCAGCGGTCAGTTCCTTTCAAAAATATCATTTTTCCCCAGAGAAGTAAACGCTACCTATACTATTAAAATTTGGTTAGGCCCTAATGCTGTTGAGGTTTATTCTCAAGAAGTATCTAACCCTAACATAAATGAATGGAATACAATAATACTCGATGTACCTTTCCAAATAAGCTCTTCATACGATCTTTGGTTTGGGGTTGAAATTGATGCTCAAACTGGCTACCCAGCCGGATGTGATAGCGGTCCTGCAGTTTCAGGAAAAGGAAATTTAATATACTGGAACAATAGCTGGGTTCAGCTAAGCGACCTAAATCAAGCACTTATTGGAAACTGGAATCTACAAGCCTTTGTTAGTGATTTTATTCTTAAAGCAACCGATAACGAAGGTTATACAACCATTAAACTAACTCCTGGTAATTATAGCTATAGCATTAGTAAATACAACTACGATCCTTTTGAAGGATTATTTCAGGTTGTTGATGAGGATGTTAACATTTACCCTATAATCACAAGAGGAGCAACCTACTCCGCTACGTTTGAGATTACCGATGAGAATGAGTCGCCCATTGAAAATGCAACTATTGTTTTTAATGGAACTGACTTCTTCTCGGATGCTGATGGTGTTGTTGCGATTAACGATCTCGACCCTATGGTATATCAGTATTCTGTTTTCAAAGAGGGCTACGTTCAAGATAATGGAGAGATTGAGATAATTGACAACAATGTTGATGTAAGCATTGTGTTACCTCTCATCCCTACATATACTGTTACTTTCACAATAACAAGTTCACAGGGGCTGGTTGAGGGAGCGAACATTGCTTTTGCCGATAATAATTATACAACAAATAGCGAAGGTATTGCAGTAATTACAGACGTTTACTCTGGTAATTATAGCTATTCTGTCACAAAAGACAACTACCATGAAAGAACAGGACAACTCACAGTTGAAAATACAGACAAATCCGAAACAGTTTCTCTTACCCCTGTTTCTGTAGAGGGTTTATTGGATAATAAGTTAAAACTCTACCCTAACCCATTCACAAATCACCTAACAATTGATGGTATTAAAAATGTAGAGCGTATTGTTATTAGCAATATTATTGGACAAAAAGTACATGAAGTAAAAAATAGCAGTGATAGCCACGAGATTAACACCTCTTCGCTTCAAAAGGGTATTCATTTAGTAACCCTGCACTATAACGATGGTACCAGAATAACACGTAAACTAATTAAGCAATAGTCTTCTGCACTTACCAAAAAAAAAGAGATCCGAATCGGATCTCTTTTTTTTATATCATTTTTCGATGTAGAAACCCATCTTATC
>CAZGQZ010000228.1:0-4167 GCA_964527985.1 uncultured Rikenellaceae bacterium
ATTTACTAACAACGGGGCTTCACAGAGATTACCATACACCTAACGATACACCCGATAAGCTATCCATAGAGGGAATTGCACAAATTGCAGATTATATTGAAAGGCTCATTATCGAAATCGATAGGTTAAATAGAACCCTACCAATGGATACTAACTAAAAGTACAAATCGCGCTCGCCTTGTTTTATCCTTTCAATTCGTTGTCGTATTTCAACAGGATTACCCTGACTGTTAAGATTCTCCAAGGTTTTGTCAATCAACCTCCACCCTTTTTGCTGAACCTCAGGTGTTGCGTAGTCGACCAAGTACTCGCTAAGCGTTAAAACCGCATTGGGTGTGCAATATCGCTTAATAAAACCAGGTACCGAAAACTCCATAAAGTGCTCGCCTGTTCTTCCTAGGCGGTAACAAGCTGTGCAAAACGATGGTAGGTTTTCGTGGTCAATAAGCTCCTCAATAACCTCGCTAAGCGAGCGGTTGTCGTTAATCATAAACTGCTCACGATTAAGATTTTGCTCCTCATTTTTTGAGTTAGAGTACGAGCCAAGTTCCAGTTTGGTTCCGCCATCAATTTGCGAAACGCCAAACTGAATAACCTCGCGCCTTACGGCAACCGACTCACGCGCGGTAAGTATCATACCGGTGTAGGGTACGGCAAGGCGAAGTATGGCAACCAGCTTCACAAAATCTTTGTCGTTAACCTCGTACTCCTTTGGGGTATTTACCGACGCTGCATCCTTAATGCGAGGAAACGAAATGGTATGTGGCCCCACGTTGTAGCAAGCCTCAAGGTGGTTGGTGTGGCGAACAAGCGAAAGCACCTCGTAACGCCAGTCGTACAGTCCAAATAGCGCTCCAATACCCACATCGTCGAGTCCTGCCTCTTGTGCACGGTCGAGGCTGGTGAGTCGCCAGTTAAAATCGCGTTTCTTGCCACTTAGGTGATACTGTGAATACGCCTCGGGGTGATACGTCTCCTGAAAAACCTGATAGGTTCCAATGCCCGCTTCCTTAACGGTTCTAAATCCTTCAATATCCAAAGGAGCAGCGTTAATGTTCACTCTTCGTATTTCGCCTTTCCCTTTTTTTATGCCGTAAACCAACTTCACGTTGTTGGCAATAAATTCGGGCGAGTACTCTTTATGCTCGCCATAAACAAGAATTAGGCGTTTCTGACCGTTATCCTCAAGCGCTTCAACCTCTTTTGTAATCTCCTCGTCGGAAAGGGTAATCCGTTGGGCATCCTTGTTCGATGCTCTAAATCCGCAGTACGAGCAGTTGTTGGTGCACTTATTGCCAATGTATAGCGGCGCAAAAAGCACAATGCGATTTCCGTAAACTTTCTTTTTTAAATCGCGGGCTGCGTTAAGTATTTCCTCAACCAGCGTGGGGTCGGTTGTGTTTACCAGAACAGCAGTTTCCTCTAACGAAAGCCTTTTTTTGTTGTACGCCTTGGCAATAACCTCGCGCACCCGCTCTGGGGTCGATTCGGTGCTGTAAATGTAGTTCCAAATCTCGGCAGGGTCAATGAAGGGTTTCATTGGCTCGTCGGGAATCAAGTACTTTTCTGGGGTGAATTTCATGGTTAAATTTTTTTTATAGTTAAAATGAAAAGGCAAGCCTTGCGTAAAAGTTTCGTCCTGGCTCAACGCTAATCGATCCGCGGTTAGTTGCCAAGTGATTTGTATAAGCTTTATTGGCAATATTATCGATGCCAGCAAAAACCTGAACTTTCGATTGGCCTACTTTGAAATTTGGCGAACTGAGCGCGAAATCGAATCGAATATAGCCTTCAGTTTCAAGTTCACCCTCGGCAACCAAATTTTGTTGCGATGCACCAATAGCTGAAAATTGTGCACTGCCTAACTTTACATTAGAGTAGCGCAACCCTAAACGGCCGTTGAAAGGTGGAATAAGGGGTAAATTTTCATCCTTATCTGTATCAACACCAACAACATAAGCAGCCGAGCCCAACACAACAAAATTTGTATAAAAATTATACTCAAAGCCAAAATCGAAACCATACAGCATAGCCTTACTCACATTTGCATTTACAAGAGCCGGTAGCGTATCTACAACACCCTCCGAGGGACCAGTGTTTATGTTGTATATAAATTCGCCTGGCACTTCAACAATCATGTTCTCCATCCAGTTTGCAAAACCATCTACCTGTAGGTTAAACTTAGGCTTCCAAACCCTCAAACCTAAATTTACTGAGTAACCCGACTCGGGTTTAAGCGTTGGGTCGCCTAGCCGAACCATATTTGTGAGATCGATATATTTAAACCTCTCCTCTAACGATGGAGCCCTAAAAGAACGCGCTGCGCTAACCGAAAGATCAAAATCCTTTACAAGTTCGTAAAGCAACCCAGCATTAACGCTCCATGAAAAATTATACTCAAGCCCTTCTTCAAAGGTAATACGCTGATTTGGTGGCGAATCGTTTAAGTTCCCGTTTACTATGAGGTAATCAATGTCGTAACCCTCATCGTTCTTAACCCTTATTCCATCTATCCTACCGCCTAAAACAAGCTTTAGCCTATCGTCTAATAAACGATGCTCGTCTTGTACAAAAATTCCTGCACTTGCAAAAGTTGACCCAGGGTTTGGAGTTTCGCCTCTTACAATATTGTTAGTAATAGTAAGGTTACCCTCAGTATCGTATAATTCGACCCGTATGTACTTTTCCCTTTCTGTATGCAGTTTACGCGACCAAACATCGGCTCCGGCAACAAGTGTGTTAGTTTGTGAGAAGTTCCATTCCGATTGCAGCTGAAAACCATTTGTATTGTGCTCACCTGTTGGTGTAAACAGTTCGGGAATTGTTCGCTGAATACCAGTAGCAATTGGAGTTTCGGTAACTACATTTGGTTCAAGCGCTACATCACGAAGTATGTACTGATTGAAATAGCTAATCTTTAGCGATGATAATGTCTCTGTAACATCAGTAATCTGGTAACTTGCAGAAAAAAGTTGACGGCCTATATCGGTATAGGTTGCTGTTGCTGGACCAGGAAATGCATCACCACCCGGAATGCCCACATCGGTTGCCCAGTAGCGCTGAAACTGTAACTTAA
Organism: uncultured Rikenellaceae bacterium; assembly: GCA_964527985.1. Taxonomy (GTDB): domain Bacteria; phylum Bacteroidota; class Bacteroidia; order Bacteroidales; family Tenuifilaceae; genus Perlabentimonas. Next base: position 3,077 of record CAZGQZ010000228.1, read on the forward strand.
AAAGATGATTACTTGCTGGCTTAACGCCTATTTTTGCAGAGATATTGCTTGACTTTAACTGGATATTTGGCAAAATACCCACGGGGGTTATTATATCATTTGATTGGTTGTATGCACCGCTTAGCCTAACATACCATCTTTTGTTACTAGCGGTTAAATTTGCACTTCCATTTATTAAATCATTCACCGATGCAAAGCTTGAAATTAAACCACCCGAGATTTGCTGATCGCTACTAAAACTTCCATCTTTAGTGATAATATTAACAATTCCGCCCATTGCACCAGTGCCATATAATGATGACTGTGCTCCTTTTATTATCTCAACTCGCTCAATATCATTAACATCTATCATGCTAAGGCTTGCAGTAAGGTCAGTTGCAGTTTCAATTCGGTTGCCGTCAACCAGCGAAACCAACCTATTCTCGCTCAATCCCCTAATATTTATGCTAGTAGCCCATGCTCCGTCGCTAGCCATGGTAACACCAGGCTGATTTGCAAGTACATTTGATAACGTAATTGACGATTGATTAAGGTAATCGGCTTTACCAACAACAGCCATTGGGGTGGGTAATTCCTTAATTTTACGATTAACCCTAAGGCTCGAAACAACTATCTCACCCAGAGATATGGGTTGCGTAGAAAGCTCAAAGTCGAAGATAGCATTATCATTAACATCAATTGTTAACGACTTTGATTTATACCCAATACTGCTAAGAGTAACCTGATAGGTTCCGGAGTTCATTTCAAGGCTATACGAGCCTTTACTACTGGTTGTTGTTGCATAGCTCTTTGCTGATGAGTTTACATTTTGAAACTCAAGTACAACTTGTTCTAGAGCTGATTTTGAAATGGAATCGCTTACCGTGCCTCTTACACGATAGCTTTGGGCTAATGTTGTTGAACCAACGACTAAAGCGCAGATTACAACAAAAAACGTTTTTCTACTCATTATTTGTGTTCTTTAAAAGTACCGATTTTACCTGTATGCCCCTTAGCCGGCCTAACTGTCCGGTAAGTGAGCCAATTTCGTCGGTGGTACCTTCAAGAACAAGAGAAATTACGCTTTGCCCAGTGCTGCGTGGCAGCCCTTG
>CAZGQZ010000229.1:0-4158 GCA_964527985.1 uncultured Rikenellaceae bacterium
TCTTCACCAGTGTAGGAGTGAGGCGATTTAAATAGGCTAACCAGTACTTCATCAATAGCTTTTTTGCAATCTACAATTGAGCCAAAGTGAATAGTGTAAGGCTTTTGTTGGCTTAATAAGGTGCCATTTTTTTTAGGTTGAAAAACTTTTTCGCAAATGGAAATTGCTTGTTTTCCGCTAAGCCGAATTATGGCTATTGCACCAACTCCGGCAGGAGTGGCTATGGCAGCTATGGTTGTGTCGTTTATCATTGTATGTTCGGTGACTAGGCAAAATAGGGTGGAAGTTAGTATTCAATTTTATCATCAAACTGTTCCCACTTTTTAAATCCCTCAATTGCCTCATCGCGTAAAAGTTGAGTTGTTTCTATGGTTCTTTGTTCAACCGGAAGTTTAATCTCATCGTAAATAAACGAATCGTCGAAGCCAATGTTTTTCGCATCGGTTTTAGTGTTACCGTAATAAATCCGGTCGATATGCGCCCAGTATATTGCCGATAGGCACATTGGACAAGGTTCGCAAGAGGTGTAAATTGTACAACCGCTTAGGTTGAAATTGTTTAGCTTTTTAGATGCTTCGCGTATGGCAACTATTTCGGCATGCGCAGTGGGGTCGGTAGTTGATGTAACACGGTTCATCCCTCTAGCTATAATCTCGCCATTTTTTACAATAACAGCTCCAAATGGCCCACCATGGTTACTAATGTTATCAATTGATAGCCTTATGGCTTCGCGCATAAATTCGATGTCGGTTCTTTCCATAGTTTTTGTGTAAATTAAGTGTACCAAAAATCGGAATAAAAAACCTTACTTCAAATTGAATTGAGTAAAAGATATGAAATTGGGAGGCGTAAAATGGATTTTATAACGCATTATTAATATATTGCATCAGATATGTAATTGCTATAGGTTATGAACACATTGAAATTATCAATTATAACAGCTGTTGCTTTTTGCTTGTTTGCAGAGCTTAATGCTAGTGCACAAGCTCCGAGTAATGGGGAAGAGTTAATTGTGGAAATGCATAGCGCTCATTCCGCTAACTGGTACGAGCACATTACCTTTAAGCAGGAAATGTACTGGTATAAACAGGATAGCTTACTTAAAAACGAGGTTTGGATTGTTGCTTACAGTGCACCGTCAATGCTGCACATTCGTTATAAGGATTTTGACTCGGGAAGGGGATGGATTGTGGCAAACGATACGCTTTACGCGTTTAATCATAATAAGCTTATTGGAAAGCGCCCCCGTTTGCATACCCATATTGCCTTAGGTTTTGATGTGTACTTTGTTGCCCCAGAAGTTATGATTCCGCGAATTGAGAAGATGGGGTTTAACCTAATGGAATTGGCCATTGTTGAAATAAATGGCCATGAGGTTTATCAGGTCGGAAACCCAGCAACAAGCTGTTTTTGGGTTCATCCCGAAAGCCTTTTGTTTTATGGGGTGCGAAGTATTGACGAAAGTGGAGTTAAGGATACTTTTTTTGAGAAGTACAAGCAATTTTATGGAAAGCCCGTTGCAACTCAAGTTCAGTATTTTCAGGATGGAAACTTATACCTTTTCGAAAAGTATTTTGAGATAAGGTTGCCCAGTATTTTCCCGAAAAGCTATTTTAACCCTAATGAGTTTGTTAATACCCGCTGGTAAATTGCTTCTCTAGTATGCCTCTTTCGCAAATTTTTTAGCGTTAATCTCTACCTTTAGAATAAAGAAGTAGCTGTCGTCGTCAAGTTGAAGGAATTGGTAGTTGAGCGTTTCGCCAGTTTTTCGTGCAATGTCAATAAGTCCAAGCCCAGCACCTCCTTTCGCCGATAATTTACCCTCTTTTATTTGCTTTTTGTACATCTGCTTTAGCTCATCCTTCGATGCGCTATTTACGGTTATAAGTGAGTTTTCAAGTGTATCCTTATGTTTTTTTGCCACCATGTTTGATGTGATGATGTAGTAGGTGTCATCCTTTTTGCCAATAATAAATAGGCCACTTCCAATTTTACGCTCCTTAATCTCATCGGAATGCTTGTTCATGTTCTGAAGCGTTTCAACCATTACATGGTAAACCTTTCGCTGAACCGATCTTTCTTCGCTTTGCTTCTCCATGTCCGATTCGGCCATTGAGGTAAACATCTTGGTGATTTCATGGCTGAACTCACCAAGGTATACTAGCGAAAATCCATTCTCAATCATTTCATCGTAAATATTCGATACGGATTTAATGAAGTTGAAGGTTAGGTTCATGGCAAAATGGTGTTTGTTAGTTGAACATAAAAATAGTAAAAGAATTCTTGCTTTTAAGGGGATGTTAAAAAAAAAATGGCTGGATTAACCAGCCATTTCGAAATCTTAAAGATTAAGCATTTCTAAACCTTGCTTAAATCTAATATCAACGGGTATGTTCGATTTATTTATTCTATCCAAATCGGCTTGAAGTTCGTCCTTAATAAAGCCCATCTCTTCGAGCATTTTTTTCGATTCTTCGTAGTTTCCATCGCCTTGCATAACGAGAGTTTTTTCAGCAAGAGAGTGCATGGCTTGTGTCATCTTTTCAAAATCAACTTTATACGTTCCTGTTTCGGGGTTACGCGTAAAAGCACCTTTTTCTTGAAAGTAGTAAAATCGCATCATGTTTGCCTTACCATGAGCAGAGGCTGCTCCAAAACGCACCGAACGGAAAATACCAGCCATAAAGGTAACATAGTTGTCCATTAGGTCTTTTTCGCCAAGTTCGCCCATTTCGGCTAGTTTGGTTACCATGAATAGGCCAAGAATATCGGCTTTATTTTCTTCAATGGCGCTATATGTTTCTTTAAGCGCTTGCCTTACAGTTCCGTTGTCGTTAATGGTGTTTTTTATGCCTAAACCGTGAGCAACTTCGTGAAACATGGTATTCTCGAAAAACGCTTCGAAAGTAACGTGCTTTCGCTGCTCCTCATCGATAACTATCTTGCTAATTGGCACAAGTATCTTATCGAATTTATACTGCATTGAGTTTTTAAGCTGAAGCTTTCGGCTACCTTTTTCAACATGAACAATTGGATCGTTGGGAAGATTAATTGCAATGGTTTTGCTTCCTGCATTGCAATCTCCAGCGTAGAATACGGCTTCGTAGACACCTAAATCGCTATCGCTACCTGGTACTTCAGCTTTGTACTCATTTGCAACGGGTAAACTCTCCTGTAACGCAGGGAGCAGAGCAGCAAAATGCGATAGACGATTGCTCCACTCAACATCTTTAATAAGGATGAATGCCTCGTGAGCAGCTTTATAGTTAAACAGTCTATCTTCGTAGTTTTCAATTGGTCCTACAACAAAGTCGATGTTGTTTGTTTTCATGTCCATCCAAGCCATATCGCTTGCAAGATATTCATCGGTTAGCAATGCTTCAGCCCTGAGGTTAAGGTAGTTCTTTAAGCCATCATCTTCGGCTAATTCGGCTGCTTTGCGGAGGAGTTCGGCTGCTTTCTCGTGTTGCTCTTTATATGCAACGCTGTAAGGAATTGAAACCAAAGAGCCATCTGCATTTCGGCGAATGATGGTGTAAAGGCTTGATTTATCATCCGATTTAAACGATTCGAATTCCTCGCGGGTCATGTCAGTTGGGTAGAAATTTGCGCCAAGAGGTTTTTCTCCAAATCCCTCAACAAATGGCTTATTGTCCTTTAGCCTTTCCCAGGGGCCATAGTTAAGCTTAGCAAAAGCAAGTGTTGCATCGTCTTCAATTTTCGATAGGAACTCTTGCTTATTACCATAAGCTTGTGTCCAGAATATATCATCCATTATTTGTGCTGCTTCGAATAGGAGAGGCAACATCTTTTTCTCGTTCTCGCTAAGGTGGCTAATGTCTGCAGTTAGCTCAACCTCAACAAAAGCATCAACTTTTGCTTGCATACTTTCGCTTTCATTAGTTTTGGGATTGCATGCATACATGGCAAGAAGCATGGTTGCTGCAATAACTAGTGCAATTTTTTTCATTGTTCTCATGAGTTTATTTTAACGTATTTGATTTGTTACTTTTCTTCTAGTACATCATCGGAGTTAAATTTAAACCCGAGTCGTTTTCCTGTTTGTAGTTTTGAACTGTCAATTTTGCTGTTCATTTGCGCTACTGAGGCAATTTTAACCATATCGTAAGGTGGAACGAGTAGGTCAAACTCAAGCGA
>CAZGQZ010000230.1:0-4155 GCA_964527985.1 uncultured Rikenellaceae bacterium
GCCTATCGTCAACATTATGGTTTCCGGAACTCATTACTTAGAAGGTTTATTTTTAATTTCGAGCTGAAAGATAGAAAAAATTGTTTGCACCTAAAACCATCGCAAATCCGTAGCCTTTGATTATCTATTTTTATTAGCATACTTTTGTTGGATTAAACCCAATTTTCTTAACCTTAACTAACAGGTGAACTTTTATCGATTTTTTGTTGCTAACTGGCAAATACTTCTATTCGCAATCCTCCTTACACTTTTCTCGGGGTTTGGACAAACCTTTTTATTATCATTATACATACAAAGTTTTATTGAAACCCTTAAAATAAACCATACTTACTATAGTACAATCTATTCATCTGCAACACTACTTAGTGGGATAAGTATAATTTTTGCCGGAAAGCAAATTGATAAACTCCCTTTAAAAACCTTTACTTTTGCAACTATTATAGGCATTACTACAGCTAACATTGTTGCGGGCTTTAGCTTCAACCCTATTTCTCTGTTTATTGCCATATACCTACTCCGTTTTTTCGGACAGGGCATGCTTAGCCACACAGCCATGACAGCAATGGGGCGCTTTTTTAACAAAGCAAGGGGAAAGGCGCTTAGCGTTGCCTACCTAGGGTTTCCAATTGCTGAAGGCCTATTCCCCATTATTTTTGTTTTTCTGATTGCTGCAGTTGGTTGGCGGTATAGTTTTTTTATAAGCGCCATAAGCATTTTAATTATCCTATTACCCATAACCCATGTTCTACTAAAAAAATTTAGCAAAAAAAAGGTTGTTGAAGACTTTATAGAAGAAAAGGAGCCTCAGGAAATTCAATCTAAAACCTCTAACAATAAGGCAATATTATGGAGCACAAAAAAACTACTAACCGATAAAAGAATATATATACTAGCACCCACAACCTTTATTGTAGGTTTTTTGCTAACGGCACTTTTCTTTTTTCAAACATTTGTTGCCGAGTATAAAGGGTGGTCCATTGAATGGATGGCAGTAAATATTACAGCGTATGCTATATCATCGTTTTCATTTTCAATACTAGCAGGGCCTTTAACCGATAGGTTTACAGCAAAAAGGCTATATCCAATTATCTTGCTCCCAATGGTTGCAGGGCTTTTAATGCTCACATTTATTAACGCACCTATTGGAGCAACCCTATTCTGGTCATTTGTGGGTATATCGGCAGGGCTAAATCCTACTATTTCCAATGCAATATACGCCGAAGAGTATGGTACCCAAAGCCTTGGTACTGTGCGAAGTTTATTCACCTTTGTAATGGTGGGCAGTACAGCTGCCGGACCAATTGTCTACAGCCTTCTGCTCGACAAGGGCTTAACCTTTACGCAAATTCACTACCTAGCCATACTGATTATTTGTGCTAATATTTTGACTCTTCTACTTCTGCGTAAAAAAAAGGTTAGCATAAACTGATGTTCATCACGAAAAACTAGCTATCGGTAAAAATCCACATGCTAGCATAATAAAAGCTACGCTTTTAGTTTTTATTGCCAAACAAAATATATAAATTTAGTCTCCGAATAAGCTTATCAATAATATCATAACTCTAACTAAAATGAGCGTAATAAACCTCAAGCTAAGAGCAAAGCTTACACTAATTTTTGGGTCGTTAGCAGCTGTTGCTTTACTTGCCGCAGGCATCACCTTTTTAAGCTTTAACCAAATTAACGGAATTAGGGCAAAAATTCTTTCGCTCCACTTAGCAGATAAGTCTAGGATAGCTGCCGATAATAACTTCTTGCTTTTTATGAGAAGTCCCGATACGCAAAACCTATCAAGGCTATCGGGTAGCATTAACGAGCTTGAGGCAACACTTACGCAATTTAGGGATAATCCGCTTCGCAATGAAGATGTAATTGTTGTTAACGAGATGCTTAAAAACGTTAACACCTATAAAACATCAGCCCAAAGCCTTTCGGAAATTAGCAAAACACGTGCATCAATTCTAAGTGAAGCCAACCTGCTTACCGAACAAATAGCTACAAATTTTCCCGAGTCTGCGGCTCAAATATACCAAGCACGTTTTCTGGGGCAAAGGTTTATTTCTACTACAAACACCGATGATTATAGCATCTGGCAAAACCAAGTAAGCATACTATCGGAGGTTATTGATGACCCCGTTTACCGCGAAATGGCAAACCGATACGTTGAACTTGGCAACCAGTGCTGGCAAGCCATTGAAAGTTCAAATGGTATTTATACCAACATGATAAGTGCTGCCAACAGCCTAAATGCAAATCTGACAAACCTAGTTGAAGGCAGCGAAATTGTTTTCAATGGGCAACGAAGTCGAAACATTACATTTATCATAACTATACTGCTAATTCTCATAGTTGGATCGGGTACCGTAGCCGTAATTTTCAGCAAAAAGCTATCAGTTAACATATCCCGAGGAGTTCGTTTTGCCGAAATTATTGCCTCTGGCGATTTAACCGTAAAACTCGATAACGATTTGCTAGCAAAGCAAGATGAGATTGGTGACCTAGCAAGGAGCCTCAACAACATGGGCGACGTACTTAAGGGAATAACCGACAACATTGTTGACGGTGCCGAACGTATTTCGCAAGCCAGCATTCAGTTCAATAGCACAAGCCAGCAAATATCAAAGAGTTCGAACGAACAAGCTTCTAGCGCTGAGGAAATATCGTCTAGCATGGAGCAAATGGCTGCAAATATCGATCAAACTTCGGATAACTCGAAGCAAGCCGAGAAAGTTGCACGCGAAACCGAGACCGGAGTGGTTGATGGAGTTGACGCTGCAAACAAAGCCCTTGAGTTTGTTACCCAAATTAGCGATAAAATTACCATCATCAGAGACATAGCCTTTCAAACCAACATACTTGCACTTAACGCTGCGGTTGAGGCCGCTCGTGCCGGCGAACACGGCAAAGGGTTTGCCGTAGTAGCTGCCGAGGTCAGAAAGTTAGCCGAACGCTCAGCCGTTTCAGCGCAAGATATTGAAACTATGGCGAACCAGCTTAGCGAAGCATCGGATAATGCAAACGTTAAGCTGAAGGATGTAATTCCGAAGGTTAAGGACAACCTCAAACTAATACAGGAAATTTCCGCAGCAAGCCTTGAGCAAGCATCAGGAGCCGATCAGGTTAATAACGCTATTCAGCACCTTAACAAAACTGTTCAGGATAACGTTACGGTTAGCGAAGAACTCGCTTCAAATGCCATAGAGATGAAGGATCAGTCCGATAAGCTGGTAGGTGCAATTTCGTTTTTTAGAACTACCGAACAGAAAGGCTAAATCCAAACCAACTAATAAAAGCAACGAAAAAGAGTATACAATATTTGTAGCTTAAATAAAACAAATCGAAGCCCAAGGTTGACAATTGCTGATATCAACCTTGGGTTTTCTGTTTTAGCTAAGGGGAAGAATTATCTAAGGTGTAATTGACATAGAACATAAGTGCATAAACGATGAAAAAACTATCGATTTCTCTAATCTCATTTCTTATTACTCTTACTGCGTTTACGCAAACTAATACAATTGTTTCAGAAGATTTTGAATCAACCATTTTCCCTCCAAACGAATGGACAACAATAGACCATGATGGCGATGGTTTGCTTTGGTATCGAGAGACTAATAATGGTAACAGTATGGCAGCATCTGAATCCTGGTTAAATGTTGCCATTGAGCCCCATAACTACATGGTGTCTCCTCAAATCGACCTAACAATCTATAGCGCTGATGATAACATTGGTGTATACTATAAAGTGGGCGCATCGGGCTCAAGCTATTTTCAAGAGAACTACAAGCTAGCTATTTCAACCACCGGAAGTTCACACAGCGATTTTGAAAACGGAGATATCCTTATTGAGGAAACGCTAACCTCAACTGAAAGTGGTTGGGCGTTAGGAGAAAGAGTAGCAAATTTATCTGAGTATGCAGGATCAACAATCCATTTAGCCTGGGTTCACTATAGTTGCACCAATCAGGATAGGTTACTCATAGACGATATTCTAGTATATCAAGGGGATGATCCAACCATTGACCCACCCACACCATATACAAGCTGGTTGGTGGGGAGCACAGATGACGTTACACCAGAGAATCACACCTCCGGAATTTTGCTTGCCGGAGGCGGTAGCGATAACGATGAGGCAATGGTCTGGCTTATAAACCGCGC
>CAZGQZ010000231.1:0-4147 GCA_964527985.1 uncultured Rikenellaceae bacterium
ACAGCTAAGCGTGATACGCATAGGAATTTCATCGAAATCGAGCATTCTATTCTAGTGGATCAATTTCAAAATATGTGAAAAATGTAACATGTTCTATAAAATGTGTAACATAATGATGGTTAAACTGCGGGATCTTTGTTAATTGACCTCTAATTATATCACTTTAAATAAAAAAATGAAAATTGCATACATAGGAACCTACCCTCCACGTGAGTGTGGAATTGGCACCTTTACCATGAACTTGTACAATTCCATGGTAAACAACACAGAAACAACGAGTAACCCTGTTGAGGGTTTTATTGTTGCAATGAACGACCATGAGCAAACGTACACGTATCCCGAAGAGGTGAAGCTAACCATTAGGCAGGAGCATCAACGCGATTATTTGAAAGCAGTAAAATTCATAAATCTTAGCGGTGCAAACATGTGTGTGCTTGAACATGAATTCGGAATTTTTGGCGGACAAAACGGGATATACATCTTACCCTTGCTCCATCGGCTTCAAATTCCGCTTATAGTAACACTTCATACCATTGTAAAAAATCCTTCGTACAACGAAAAGGCTGTACTGCAGGAAATCTGTAAAATGGCACACAAAGTTATTGTAATGAGCCACAAAGCCATTAAGTTTCTTACAAGTATTTACAACGTTGATAAGACTAAAATTGAATACATTGAGCACGGAGTGCCCGACATTCAGTTTAACCAGCACATAGCAAAAAAGGAGTTCAACCTTGAACACAAGAAACTACTGCTAACCTTCGGTTTTATTAGCCGGAACAAAGGAATTGAAACCGTAATTAAAGCATTACCAAAGGTTATTGAAAAACATCCCGATGTATTATACATTGTTCTAGGAAAAACTCACCCGAACGTTCTTCGCCATTCCGGTGAAGAATACCGTAACTATTTACAACTTTTAACCAAAAACCTCAAGCTTAACAATCATGTGTTTTTTCTCAACGAGTTTGTAAACCAAAAAGAACTGTTCAAGTATTTATCAGCGTCTGATATTTACATTACACCCTACCTTAATGAAGCACAAATTACCAGCGGTACACTTTCCTATGCAATAGGAGTTGGCTCGGCAGTAATTTCGACTCCCTACTGGCATGCATCAGAATTGTTGGACGAAGGGCGAGGACGACTCTTTAACTTCAACGATTCTGAAGAGCTCTCCAAAATTTTTTCTGAACTGTTGGATAACCCTGAAAGACTAAAGGATCTCCGAAAAAAAGCCTACGACTACGGAAGAACCATAACGTGGCCCAAGTCGGGAGGGAAATACATTACGCTTATACAAAAAATACTAGCCTCAAAACCTTCAGTTGTTATCGAGAAAGAAACCACTATTGATCCGCTTATTCTTCCCCCATTTTCTTTGGCTCACATAAAAAGGTTAACCGATGACACCGGAATAATTCAACATGCAAAATTTGGCATCCCAAACCTGAAGGAAGGGTACTGCCTTGACGATAATGCAAGGGCTTTACTTATGGCGCTTATGGCTTACAGGCAAAAGAAAGATTCTCTTGCCCTCGATTTATTGCCCATATACCTGAGTTACATTCACTATATGCAAAACAAGGATGGAACGTTCAGAAATTTTCTGAGTTTTAACCGGAACTTTCTCGATGAGGTTGGCTCAGAGGATTCTTTCGGCAGAACCATATGGGCACTCGGTTACCTTCTTGGCAACGCTCCAAACGATGCTTACTACCAAACTGGAAGATTAATTTTCTTCGATGCCTCGCCAAACTTTGAGAAACTTCAATCCATCAGAGCAATTGCCAATACAATGGTAGGCATTAGTTACTACCTCAGGAGCAATCCCAGCGATGAATCAATGACCGAAAGGCTAAGAAGCCTTGCCAGCAAAATGGTTAAGCGATACAATGAAACCAGCTCGCCAGATTGGAAATGGTTCGAACCATTTTTGGCTTACGACAATGGTATTTTACCGCTTGCACTTTTACATTCAGCAGAATTGCTCAATGATAATAAAATAACCAAGATTGCTTTGGAAGCAATGAATTTCCTGACAGATGTTACACTTAAGGATGGGTATCTATCCATCATAGGAAATGAAAAATGGTACTATAAAGATAGCGAACGTTCCATGTTTGCGCAGCAGCCCATCGATGCACTTGCAATGGTTCTGATGTTTCATCAGGCGTTTCAACTTACTAAAGACAAAGAATATCTTACTAAACTATTTACCTGCTTCATGTGGTTCCTTGGGGAGAATGACCTCAGGATGAGCTTATTCGATTTTGAAACCAAAGGCTGCTGCGATGGGTTCGAAAAGTATGGAATAAATCGAAATCAGGGCGCAGAAAGTTCACTGGCCTACCTAATCTCCCACTTAACTGTTCTTCAGGCTTTTGAGGAGTTTGAAAAAATAGTTTAATACAACCATAACTTTTGAGAAAAATATAAGCAATGCTAATAAAAAGACACCACAGTAACCCAATACTTACTAAGAATGATGTACCCTATCCGGTTGCTACAGTTCACAATGCCGGTGTTGTAAAATTCAATTGTAAGTATGTAATGATTTTTCGAGCACATAAACTTAACGGACGAAGCATACTTGGCAAGGCGGAAAGCAGCGATGGTTTTAATTTCAGGGTTAATACAGAACCATTCATGGTTCCCGCAACTGAAGGAATTTTTAAGGAGTATGAAGAGTATGGTGTAGAAGATCCCCGCATAGTTTTTCTCGATGGTGAATACCTAATAACATACAGTGCCTATTCGCGGCATGGAGTGCGCGTGGGACTTGCAAAAACCAAAGATTTTTGTTCTGTTGAGCGGTTTTCTCTTATCACCGAAGCCGACTACCGCAACATTGTGATTTTCCCTGAAAAGTTCAACGGTTTGTACGCCCGGCTCGACCGTCCTCACTCCGAAATTTCGCCATGGTCGATTTGGATTTCCTATTCTCCTGATTTGAAGTACTGGGGCGAATCAAAACTCGTTATGAAGCCTCTTCAGTACCACTGGGATCAAATGAAAATTGGTCCTGGAGCACCGCCCATAAAAACTCCGCGGGGCTGGCTAAATATATACCACGGCGTATTCCCAACAATGGACGGATGCGTATACCGTTTGGGTGTTGCTTTGCATAATCTTGAAGATCCGTCTCAAATTATTGCTGTTGGCGATGAATGGATTCTGCAACCCGAAGAAGTTTATGAAATAACTGGCTACGTGCATAATGTTGTGTTCACATGTGCAGCGGTTCCCGAGGATGACGGAAGTGTTAAAATATACTGGGGCGGAGCCGATAAAGTAATGTGTGTTGGCACAGCCAAAATAGAAGAACTCGTTGATCATTGCCTGGATAATCCAAGAAAAGCGTTGTAGGAGTTTAAAAAAACTTCGTGCTTCTTACAATGCATTCCTATATCAAAGCTGAAAACTTTGTAAAAGTTAAAAAACATATAGCATGAAAATTGCAATATTGTCGCCAATCGCCTGGCGCACTCCACCCCGAAAGTATGGTCCATGGGAACAGGTTGCTTCAAATATTGCCGAGGGTCTTGTTGATAAAGGAGTTGATGTCACTCTATTTGCAACGGGCGATTCGGTAACAAAAGGCAAGTTAGAATCGGTTTGTGAACATTCCTACTCGGAGAATCCTAACCTTGACCCCAAAGTATGGGAGTGCCTGCATATTAGCCACTTAATGGAGCAAGCAGAAAAGTTCGATTTAATTCACAACAACTTCGATTTTCTCCCGCTTACATACTCGCGTTTGATTAAAACGCCAATGCTTACTACAATTCACGGATTCTCGTCTCAAAAAATTCTTTCGGTTTATAAAAAGTATAATAGTTCTTCACATTACGTTTCCATTAGCAACTCCGACCGCAGCCCAGAACTTAAATACGCTGCCACCGTTTACAATGGTATAAATATCAACAACTTCTCATTCTGTTCCGCTCCTAAGGATTACCTCCTTTTTTTTGGCAGAATTCATCCTGATAAGGGAACGTATGAAGCAATTCAAATTGCAAAGCAATCTGGGAGGAGACTAATTATTTCCGGTTTAATTCAGCATCAAGAATATTTTAATAGCAAAATTAAGCCATTCCTAAATAATGACGACATCGTATATGTTGGCAACTCGGGACCAAATGAG
>CAZGQZ010000232.1:0-2309 GCA_964527985.1 uncultured Rikenellaceae bacterium
GGTTCCATAGCGACATACCGCTTACATCGATAATATGTTTAGGCATTGCCGGAAAGGCTAAGGCATTGGTTTCAGAGAAAGCCCCCGAATTGTAATCGAAGAAAATTTCATTTTCATTGAGCCTAAAGCCTCCAGCAATTGGCTTTACGCCAAAAGGCGAGCTAAGCGCTGAGTGCGGTTTTGCAGGTTGCTTTGTTATGTAATCGTATAGTTTGTGCTCAAACGGATTCCACCAAAACAAGCCGCTGAACGAACCCACAACAAAGCCGTTTTTGCTGGGCCAAAAGGTGTTTATGCCCATAACGCTAATAGGAGGTTGTAGGGCGAATTTTACTGGAGGTTCCTTTAAGTCGGGCGATAATGCGTAAATACCTTCAGCGGTTGCTAGCATAAAAAATCCACGTTGGCCATCGTAAGCTATATCGCGAAGGTTATCGTCCCAAAAATTCGAATTATCAAGTTTGCTCCACTTTATGGGTTTAACCGTTTTATTGGCAATGGGTATAAGCAATGGTGGACGCAAGAACATACCAGTAAACATTGCCAACAGCAGAACAATAGAGGCAATAATTCCAATCTCTAAATGCCACTTAAACGACCATTTATTAGCCCTTTTTATTCTGCTTTTTAACGATATTCGTTGCCGAATACTTTTAAGTAGCTTAGGGGCAAAAAAGTAGAATAGTCCTGTTAATGAAAGGAAAATCATTGCCAATCCGCCCAAGTCAACAATAAACTTTCCTGCATCTCCCCAAATTTTCCCACTGTGAATTACCCAAATGGTTTTGAATAGGCTAATGCGCTTTTCTTGTCCGGTTGGTGTTGCAAGGGTTATGGGTTCGAAATGCTGGTAGTTATCTACTGCATTAGCAACAATCGCATATGAACGACTCATGATAATAAGGCTGTCGCCTCGTTCCTCAAGGGCTACCATACGGTTTTCGTCAATAGGCAATTTTACTCTTTGCCATTTATTGTTGCTATGCCTGTACAAACCGAAAAGTGTTGCAGCAAAAATATTTCCGTTGCGGGTAATGTGTAAGTCGGCAATTTTCCGGTTATCAATCCCTTTGGGAAATCCTTTATTAAAATTTGTGAAGGAACTAAACGTAGTGTCGGTGAGCCAAACACCAATATTTCCGTAAACCAAAACCGAGTCAGCCTTCCATTGTTTTGCCCCTCTAATGGCAGCATTATTCCAATTGGTATATTGATATTCGTTGGGGAGCCAACTTCGTTTAATATCAATTTTTGAGAAGAAGCTGCGATGGTTCATTACTATGCCCGATAGGGCAAACAGCATGAAAAAAATGGCTAGTGTTACGCCCAGCCATTTATGGTATTTTTTTAAGAACTTGTAAAACCGACTCATTGTTTACATGAAAAATTTCCTGCTAAAGTAACCTTTTTGTTTGTGGATTTGGCGTTTTGGCCACAAGTATTCGGGCCAATTCGTTACTCTCGTTGCTGAGGTAATGCACAATGTCCTTTGGGCTTTCAACAATTGTGTCCTTTGGATAGGCAATGGCCTCATCGCCAATATGGATTGTTGGATTGCCCTCGAGGATGTAGAAAAACACATCAACAGGCGTTTTATGGGGCTTTAATGATTCGCCCGGCTGTAGCGTTATGTGCATAACCTGCGCATCGGGGTGATTATACATTTCGCGAACGTCAACCTTATGGGGTGTATCCTTAAAAGGTGCTTCCGATAGATTTCTGGTATTCATAGTAATATTTTTTATTTTGATAATTCTTCATCGAGAATATCTTGGATATCATCCTCGCAGCTCATACACACAGTGCAGGCTTCAGTTTCGCGCTGGATATCCTCAAGTGTTTTGCATCCCTTCTCGTTGATGGCGGTTACAATCTGACCCCGGGTAACCTCCATGCAGGTGCAGATAATTTCGTTGTCCATTAGTATTGGATTTTGATGGAACACAGATGACGCTGATCGGAAGGATTAACACAGATTTTTTAATTTTATATCGGCGAAAATCTGTCAAATCTGCGTTATCAGCGTTCTACAATCATTCTTTAATCATAGTTAGCAACATTTTAAACCTATCGGCGGCCTCCACGCTGTGGGGTACGCCAGCAGGCATAATAATGGTTTCGCCTGCCACCAAATCGTGACCCTCGCCACCAATCACAATGCGGGCTTTGCCCTCGAGCACCTGCACGGTGGCATCGAATGGAGCGGTGTGGGTGCTTAGGCTCTCGCCCTTATCAAAAGCAAATAGCGATAGGTTTCCAGTGGGGCGCTTTAGCACGTTTTTGCTAACAATTCCCCCGCTAGAGTAGTC
>CAZGQZ010000232.1:2409-4100 GCA_964527985.1 uncultured Rikenellaceae bacterium
TTGTTGTAACGGTACTTGGCACAACCAGCGGTTAGAATAACGGTATCTTTTGGTAGCTTCTCGGCAAACTCGGTGTAGTAGTTTCTGTCCTTCATACGGCCATCGCAACCAGCCATTACAACAAACTTGCGAATAGCGCCCGACTTAACAGCATCAACAACCTTGTCGGCCAGGGCAAACACCTGTGCGTGAGCAAATCCACCAACAATCTCGCCTTTCTCAATTTCTACTGGCGGTTGGCAAGTTTTGGCCATTTCGATAATCTCAGAGAAATCTTTTTGCTTACCAGGCTCACGGTTAGCAATGTGCTTGCTGCCAGGGTAACCAGCAGATCCAGTTGTGAAAACTCTATTTTTATAGGATGCCTTTTCGCTTGGCGGAACAATACAGTTAGTTGTGAAAAGGATTGGGCCATTGAAAGTTTCAAACTCTTCCTTCTGCTTCCACCAGCTGCTTCCGTAGTTACCCACAAAGTGCTTGTACTTTTTAAAAGCGGGATAGTAGTTGGCAGGTAGCATCTCGCTGTGAGTGTACACATCAACTCCAGTACCATCTGTTTGAGCAAGCAGCTCTTCCATATCCTTTAGGTCGTGACCGCTAATTAGAATACCGGGCTTGTTGCTAACGCCAATGTTAACCTTGGTGATTTCAGGATTTCCGTAGCTTGTTGTGTTAGCCTTATCGAGTAGCGCCATTGCCGATACACCAAACTTACCAGTTTCGAGCGTAAGGGCAACCAGCTCATCAACGGTAAGGCTTTGAGTAGTTGCGGCTAAGGCGCGCTGCATAAACTCGTAAATGGTTACGTCCTCGTGGCCAAGGTTAAATGCGTGCTCGGTGTAGGCGGCCATACCTTTTACTCCGTAGATAATTAATTCCTTAAGCGAACGGATATCCTCGTTGGTTTCTGAAAGCACGCCTACTGTCTCGGCTTTTGCCTCGTACTGGTCGGGAGTTCCTTGCCAAGTACAACCCTCAAAGCTATCGTTAACGGTTACACCCTGCTTTTTACACTCCTCGCGCAGCGAGTTGCGTAGTTCTAGACCACGGGTAACACGGTCGGCAATAACCTTCTTATCGAAGTTGGCGTTGGTAATGGTCATGAAAAGCCCATCGAAAATGAACTTGTTCACGATAGGATTCTCGTACTTCTTTTGCTCACGTAAAGCCGAGCTGTAAACGCTCATCCCCTTTAGGGTGAACATCAATAGATCCATGGTTTTTGCCAGGTCATCGGTTTTTCCGCAAACACCTTTTATGGTGCAACCTGTACCTTTTGCTGCCTCTTGGCACTGAAAACAAAACATGCTCATAGTTATAAGTTTTTAAGTTAGTTTGTAAAACAAGTTAGTTAAAATTATTGAATGATTGAATGATTGGGTGATTGAGTGATTGAATGATTGGGTGATTGAATGTTTCGTCATTGCGAGCGAAGCGAAGCAATCTCTTTCTCATCTAATAAAGATTGCGACGGTGCAAAAAACGCACCTCGCAATGACGCGTTGCTACACCCAACTGCTCTCCAGCACCTCGCCCTGAATACCAACAGTAATTAGCTTTATTGGAACCTTGCGCTGTGCATTATCCATAGCCATTTTGGCTAGCTGAAGCAGGCCACCGCAACAGGGAACCTCCATCTTCATAATAGTAATGGTATCAATTTGCGCGCTATCGATAAGGGCTGTAATCTT
>CAZGQZ010000233.1:0-4080 GCA_964527985.1 uncultured Rikenellaceae bacterium
GTGTACCAACAATAAAGTTAAACTTTTTATATGTGGCAAATCCTTGCGCAAAAGCCGAGAGGTTATGTTGATTTATTGGATTGTAACCGAACTTACCCAAAATGCCATTTGAAGGGTAGCTATACTCATTAAATGGAATAAACCAACTTCGGTTAAAGGGCTTATCCTGATAATTGGTTAAAGGAAGTATATCGGAAACAAGGTAGCTTAATCCTACAACAATTTCTGAGTTTCGCGTGGGGTTAATTGTAAAAAGCTGTTCAGCCTGAATATCGATCGATTGTGAAAATAAATACGCTCTATCCGTACTATATCGTGTGAGCCCCATACTCGAGGTATTATCCATTGCATAGGCCAAAAACGATACGTTTGTTGATGTTGAAAAGCCTTTAATATCATACGAATACGATAGGGAAAGCTGCTGAATATTATCTGCCCAGTAATTTTGAGGATTATCATACCTGTAAAACAAGGGGCTTAGTCCGAATGAGCTGTGCGATTTTCTGTACATCGTGTTATAGGTTAAACCCACACCTCTGAAATTAAGGTTAGCACCAATTAGATGACCCGATACTGCTGTAACCTCTTTTAACGGTTTTGTTAATGAACCTTGATACGATTCCCCATAGTACCTTGAAATAAAATCTTGCTCGGTTAATCCGTTATCACTGAGTATTTCGGGGGTAATACTTATTGGATTATAAATTGAACCGTTCAGGTTTACCCTTAAACCCTGTTGTTCCATTAGTGCTAATGGATTATAGGTATTGGAGTATCCACGAAATATGTCAATATTCGGATGCTCCATTTTATTTGCATAAATGGTATACTCAAGAATATTACGGTTTTTGCCTGCTTTCCCTCCAACAGTGAAATTGGCGTAGTTGTACTTTTGCTCACCAACAAAAATATCAGCACGAACAAAAGTACCCTTGTTGGCCTCTTTTAGTATTATGTTTATCACACCCGTTACAGCATCGGCACCATAAACGGCTGCAGCGGGGCCATAAATAACCTCAATTCGTTCGGCTTGTCGAATTGGAAGCTGATGTCCAATAGGCATTCCAGCAACCGCTGAGGGCTTAATTGGGAGGTTATTTACAAGTATTTTGGCGTATTGATTGCCTGGTAATCCTCTTATTTGAAAACTTTCACCGTATTCACCAGTGCCAGGTTGAGAAACCCTAATCCCTGGTAAACTTTTTAAAACATCGGTTAATGTCGTATAGCCATTGTTTATTATCTCTTCGTGAGTTATTACGTAAATTGGAAAAGGCAAATCGGTAATGTTTTTGGCCGTTCTACTTACCGAAATAATTTTAACTGAACCTGTATCGGCGGTGGTTGTAACATTTTTTGCCTTTAGCAAAAATGGGTTAATATCCAATGATTTTAGACTATCATTGGGGCCTTGAGCAGTTGTAAAGTTGCTTGTGAACAAAACTACAACTAGTAGAAGTATGCTACCTTTCCTTAACATGATAGTATACAATGATTAGGTGCAAGTTATTTAAAATATTTAGGCAATGCACATTTTTTAATAGAAAATGCTTGCACTCAAACAGGTGCCTTTATTGCTTTAAACAATATTAATTAAATTGCAAAAATTTGTCAAAAAAGAGAGCGTTACGGATTGCTGGTGTATATGGTAATATTATTTCAACATGGGAACACAAAAGCCCTAATTTTTCAGTAATTTTACGCTGAAACAATGGTTGTTAATATGAGTAAATTAAGCATTAATCCCGAAATAGATCCTACGTGGAAAGTTGCACTTGAAAAGGAGTTTACCAAGGAATATTTTTTCAGGCTTAAAGAGTTTTTAGTTGAAGAAAAAAAACAAAGCGTAATTTACCCAAAAGGGGGACTAATATTCAACGCCTTTAACCAAACTCCTTTTGATAAGGTTAAAGTGGTCATTCTTGGACAAGATCCTTATCACGGCCCAAATCAGGCTCATGGTTTAAGCTTTTCTGTTCCTAAGGGAGTAAAAATTCCACCATCGTTGGTTAATATTTATAAAGAGATTAGCTCCGATTTAGGTTTACCCTTTCCAACACACGGCAATCTGGAGAATTGGGCCAAGCAAGGCGTTCTTCTTCTAAATGCAACGCTAACAGTACGGGCAGGTCAGGCAGGTTCGCATCAGAATAAGGGTTGGGAGCAATTTACCGACGCTGCAATTACAAAGCTATCGGAGCTAAAGCAAGGTATAGTTTTTATGCTTTGGGGTTCGTATGCTCAGGCAAAAGCAAAGCTAATTGATGTGCAAAAGCATTTTATACTTATGGCTCCGCATCCTTCTCCTTTATCGGCTCACAGGGGATTTTTAGGTTGCAAACATTTTTCCGAAACAAACAAAATATTGAAAAGCAATAACTTAACGCCAATCGACTGGAGTGTTACTTAACCATCTCAAAAAAGTGAATTAATGAGGATTTTAGCAGATATTGATATTCCATATCTCAAGGGTGTTTTCGAGCCCTTTGCACAAAAAGTAGATTACCTTAAGGGTAAAGCTATTTCTGCAACTGATTTATTGCATACCGATGTTCTTATAATTAGAACCAGAACTGTTTGTAATGAGAGCTTGCTAAAAGGAACCCCAGTTTCGGTTATTGCAACAGCAACTATTGGAACCGATCATATTGACATGGAATACTGCAAAGCAAATAAAATAACCGTGATTAGCGCTCCGGGTTGCAATGCAGGGGCAGTAGTTCAATGGACTTTATCGGCTATTTTTTCGCTCATGGCTAATGATATTAATAGGCTATGCACAAAAACCCTTGGTATTGTTGGCGTTGGAAATATTGGGTCGAAATTACAAAAAGCGGCAAAAGTATTGGGATTTAAAGTGCTGCTGTGCGACCCGCCTAGAGAAGAGCGCGAAGGCAATTCGGATTTCACTTCACTCTCCAATTTAGTATCTAAAAGTGACATTATATCGTTGCACGTTCCTCTTAATATAAGCGGAAAGCATAAAACGCTGAACCTAATTAATAAGGATATTTTAAGCATTTGTAAGCCAAACGCTATTCTACTAAATTGTGCTAGGGGTGGTGTTATTAACGAGCATAGTCTCATTAACTACCTAGTTAAAGCAAATTCATTGCGAGTTGGTATTGATGTTTGGGAGAATGAACCAAATATTAATTTAACGCTTTTAGAGCAAGCAAGCATCACAACACCTCATATAGCCGGTTATAGCTTAGAAGGGAAGGTGAATGCTACCCGGATTATTGTTGAATCGCTATGCAAGCATCTTGGGATTCAAATAAATACCTCAGAAATAGGAGCAAAAGATACTAAAGAAAAAATCGATGTGGACATACTAAAGCATTTGAATAACAGCAATATATGTTTTAATAGTTTTTTTTCCGAAATGTATTGCATAAAAAGTGACAGCGAGAAATTAAAGGAGAACCCTGAGCAATTTGAAAGTTTTAGGAACAGCTATAAATTACGAAGAGAATTTAGTGCTTACCATCTACTAAACACAAACAATACTGAAGTTGAAATTAATTGGAGCGAAATTGGCTTCGATGCCTCTAGTAGCCAATGAACCAGAGAATTCTTTCCTCATCAACACATTTGTCAACAAGCAAAATTAGGTCTCTGTTTATTACTGTAAGTCTTCTTAAGTAAAATTTCCAGCATTGCTCCCAAAGAGGGTCTGCTTTTGCTAGGTCAAGTATTAAATCTCTTCCTAAAAAAATGCCAGTAACGTACTTCTTAAACTCATCAATGGTTTCAATTACTAACAATTTTTCAAGGTTTGCATCTAGCTCGTTTCGAAGTGGAATAATTTTTCGGGCATTAAACATGGTTGGCCCCACAGCATCGAAAAGATGATTGCTACGCTCAAAACAGCCTGCAAAAATATTAAACACATTAGCGTTTAAAAACACCGATTCCTCATCGCACTTGTTATACGTTTCGCTGTTTCCAGTAATATTGAACTCAACAAAGTCAATACACTCATTCTTGGTCATCATCCCAAGCTTCATATCATAGCTGTTTATTTTGAAGTTAAAAGTAGTAATTAAGAAATAAACACGCAATAACGATTATAAAAAG
>CAZGQZ010000234.1:0-4055 GCA_964527985.1 uncultured Rikenellaceae bacterium
TTGTATGGAGTCAAGAGTTTGTGGAATCCACAATGGTTCCAAGGGTACGACAAGCTGCACAGCTACTTCGAGGGCTGGTACTTCAAAATGGTATCGGCCGATGGTAAGCATAGATATGCTTTTATACCCGGCATTTCATTAGGTGAAGATGAACACGCCTTTGTTCAGTTTATCGATGGACAAACAGGTGAAACGAATTACTTTCGATTTGATATTAATGAATTTTACTACTCAAGCAACCGCTTTGCGGTTTGGGTAGGCCCCAATTTTTTTAGTGCAGACAGTTTTTTTGTTGATTTAGGGAAAGGAGATAAAAAAATCCTCGGAAAAGGAATCATTTCAAATAGAGTTGAATATCCTGTAAAACCTTTTTCTCCGGGCATAATGGGTTGGTACCGATTTGTCCCCTTTATGGAGTGTTTTCATGGAGTGGTTAGTCTTGACCATGAACTTGAGGGTAATTTTCTCATTGAAAACCAAGTTATTTCATTCGATGGTGGAAGAGGATACATTGAGAAGGACTGGGGAAAGAGTATGCCCTCGGCTTGGATTTGGACCCAAAGCAACACATTTGATGATGGATCGAACACCTCGTTCATGCTCTCAGTAGCCAATATTCCATGGCTTGGCAGTTCATTTACTGGTTTTCTGGGCTTTTTATGGGTAAATGAAACTCTGTACCGTTTCGCCACCTATACTGGCGCTAAAATAGCAGAACTAAATCGTAATGAAGATCAAATAAATGTTTTAATAAAAGAAAAGGATTTTTCAATTGAGTTTATTGGGCTCAAGGGTATGCGCGGAGAACTGCTCGCCCCCGTTGCAGGAGATATGTCGCGCACCATCCACGAAAGCATTGATGCCGAAATAAGAGTAATACTTAGAAATAAGAAGGGCACAATACTTTACGATGGCATTGCAAAAAATGCTGGTTTGGAACTGGTTGGTGACCCATCAGTATTAAATCCATAAAAAATATATTCCAAAATCTCATTCGCAATAAAAAAAAGTTCTTATAATTGCATCCAGAAAGCAGTAAAAAATGAATAATCATAAATCATACTACAGCTATTATTACTACTCTTTAACAATAAAGGGGCTTAATAGTGGTATGGATTAAAAGTGAGAATACAACCATTAAATACTTATAAGCCCCGCAAAAGCGGGGCTTTTTTATTAATAAGAACAAAAATGCATAAAATCAACAACATATATTTTGGCTTCTACTTTTACTACTACCAAAAATTTTGGGAGCCAAAACTACTGTACATTTTAAAGTGAAAATTTATTTAGCATTAACAGTGAAGGCTCCCAAAAAGGGAGCCTTTTTTAATTTAAAAAACCATGGAAACAATAACCATTATTGGAACAGGATTAATTGGCTGCTCGTTAGGGTTAGCCCTCCGCAAACAAGGCTATTTTGTAATAGGATGCGATAAAAATATGATAAATCTCGAGCAAGCAAAGGCAATTGGAGCAATTGATACACACAGCCAAACCTGCCAACCGCCAAACTTGTCAATCTCTCAATCCTCGGTTGTATTTCTTGCTACGCCTGTTGATCATATCCTTGATATGTTACCTCAAGTTCTTGATAACCTAGCAAACGATGGAACAGTTATCGACACGGGATCAACAAAATCGGCCATTTGCGAAAGTGTACTAAAACACCCGAGGCGACACGCCTTTATTGCTGCGCATCCCATGGCAGGTAGCGAACAATCGGGACCAAGCACTTCAAGAGCAAACCTATTTGAAGGGAAAACAGTGGCAATTTGCGAACGTGAACTATCATCTGAGAGTTCTTTGAGTAAGGCTTTGGGGATATTAAGTCAAGTTGGACTTAACCCGATTTTTTTAACACCCATACAGCACGATTCAAGCGTGGCCCTAGTCTCACATCTCCCTCAAATACTTGCTTATGCATTTGCAGGATTACCCGAATTTACCCAAAGAACGAACCAACACTGGAGCCAAGTGGCATCAAGCGGATTCGATTCGTCAACGCGCTTAGCAGCAAGTATTCCCGAGGTTTGGCTACCCATCCTCTCGCAAAACAAGGAATTTGTAGTTGATGCGCTACGCTCATTAGGGCAAACCATCGACTTGCTTGCCCATAGTCTTAGCGAGAACAACTTAACTCCGCTTCGAACCCAGATGGAGCGAGCAAGAAAAACACGTGCTAGCTTCGAAAGCAAACAGCGAGCGAAATCAAAAGAAAGTGAACTAATATCCCTAACAAAATAGACCAATGAAAACAGAGGTTCAAATAACAACCAAACAGAAAAGGATAAGCAATATCCTTAGCGAATCGGGACATATAATCATTGCCGGTCCATGCAGTGCCGAATCGCAGGAGCAAGTAATTGAAACAGCAAAGGCTTTAGCAGCCGATGGCCGAGTGCACTACCTTAGGGCGGGGATTTGGAAACCGCGCACTAGTCCTGGATCATTTGAAGGTGTTGGAAACATCGGCTTCCAATGGCTTAATCAAGCCAAAACAATAACCGGACTACCCATTGCCACCGAAGTTGGATCGGAGCGCCACGTTTACGAGGCCCTTAAGCATGGTGTTGACATGCTGTGGATTGGAGCAAGAACAGTGAGCAACCCATTTACTATTCAGGAGATTGCTGAGGCCATTCGCGGTGTAGATATCCCCATTATGGTAAAAAATCCGCTTAGTCCCGATATCAACCTGTGGGAAGGAGCTATAAATAGGTTTGCAAGGTTAGGCGTTTCACAGCTGGGCGCGGTACACCGTGGTTTTTCGCATTTAGGAAAGTCTATTCTACGGAATAATCCCAACTGGAATATTCCCCAACTCTTGCGAAAACGAATGCCTGACATCCCAATTATTTGCGACCCGAGCCATATTGCCGGAAAAACTCATTTAGTTCAACCAATTGCCCAAAGGGCAATGGAAATGGGTTTTAGTGGATTAATGGTAGAGGTTCACACTAACCCTCAACATGCCCTTAGCGATGCAAATCAACAGCTAACTCCGCACGGTTTTATTTCTATGCTTAACCGGTTTTTCAGCGAGACAGGCAATAGCAATCCCGACGAGTTACTATCGGAACTAAGACTTGAAATTGACCTAATTGACGATGAGCTAATTCGCGCAATAGCCAATAGAATGAGTTTGGTAAAACTCATTGGCGAAGCAAAAAAGCATAGTAACATTGATGTTATCCAGCCATCGCGTTGGGAAAGTATATTGCAACGAATTGGCGAATTGGCAAGCCAACAAGGACTAAGACCATCATTTGTTCGCAAACTATTTAATAGCATCCATAAGGAATCGTGCAATTTTCAGCACGATCAACTCCTACAATCGGCGGTAAAGTAAAAAAAACAGCCTAATTTTATGTGCTCAAAGCATTGCATAATGGAGAAAATTGAAATTCATGGTTTACACGGACACTCGACAGTACTAGTTGGCGAAACCATTGAGAACGTTAATAAATATCTACCCAAGGCCAAAATATTTATTGTTGCCGATGAGAATGTTATAAAACTTTATGGCCAACGGTTCCCGAAACACCCTACCTACAGTGTTGAACCTGGCGAGGGTTCAAAAAGTATTGAAGAGGTTAGCAATATATGCCAATGGCTATTGGAAAATGGAGCTAACCGTAACTCGTTTATACTTGGTATTGGTGGCGGAGTAACCTGCGATTTGGCTGGCTTTGTAGCATCGGTATTTATGCGTGGAGTGGGGTTTGGCTTTGTCTCCACCTCCCTCCTATCGCAGGTTGATGCCAGCGTTGGTGGCAAGAATGGGGTTAACCTATATGGCTACAAAAACATTGTGGGCACATTTACCCAGCCAAAATTTGTTATCTGCGATATTAACCTGCTTAGAACGCTTCCGCAAGATGAGTACCTCAACGGATTTGCCGAGATTGTGAAACATACCCTAATTGCCGATGCGCAAATGTTTGGGTTTATTGAGCAGAACGCCGAAGAGCTAAAATCATTCAATGCTGAAATGCTGGAAAAACTTGTTGCCCACTCGGTAAGGATAAAAGCAAATATTGTGCAAGCCGATG
>CAZGQZ010000235.1:0-4016 GCA_964527985.1 uncultured Rikenellaceae bacterium
ACGCTGTAGGTAAATACTTAGTCGAAAATGGCTTCAGTAACTTTGAACTTAAGAGCATGGGTAATACAACCCCAATATCAAGTAACGAAACGGAAGAGGGACGTGCCCAAAACCGTAGAGTTGGGATTGTAGTGCTGAGTAGGTAAGGAAAATGTTAAACGGTGAACGATATGCGGTAATCTGTGAATGGTGAACAGTAATCAGCGGTGAGCGGTAAGTTAAATTTCATTAACCTTGAGCCGTAGGAAGGTGTCGGTATGTTATTTTCGAATTACATGAACAAATTTTGAAGGCATCAGCATTACAAGTACTACTTAAAAGTATTATGTATGGGTCATGCAAAAAGTTATCGAGACCTTGAGGTTTACAAGCTTTCTCGCGAACTCGCAAAGGAGATTTTCGAGATAACAAAAAAATTCCCCTCCGAAGAAAAATATTCATTAACTGATCAGATTAGACGATCATCACGCTCTGTGGGCGCCCAAATTGCTGAGGCTTGGGCTAAACGAAGATATGAAAAGCACTTCATAAGCAAACTAACCGATGGTGATGGCGAACAGCAAGAAACCCAGCATTGGATTGAGGTTTCATTTGACTGTAAATATATTTCCAAGGAAACAATGGACTTATTAATTGATAAATGTTCAAGTGTAGGAAAAATGCTAAGTTCAATGATAACAAAATCAGACCAATTCTGCCAAAATCAAAACCTTTAACAAACAATCACCGATCACCGATTACCGATTACTGATTACTGATTACTGATTACTCATTACTATTCACTAATTTCCAATCACAAAACTCTCCCAAAAAATGACCATTTCCTTTAAAAAATACCATGGCGCTGGCAACGATTTCATCATCATTGATAACCGAAAAAAAGATATATCGTTATCAACCGAGCAAATTAGTTTGCTTTGCCACCGGCAATTTGGTATTGGCGCCGATGGCCTTATGCTGCTTGAGCCTCATAGCAATCTTGATTTCCATATGCGCTATTTTAACTCCGATGGCCTTGAGGGAACCATGTGCGGCAATGGCGGACGATGTATTGCAATGTTTGCTTTCAGCAATGGAATAGCCAGCAATAAGACCCTTTTTTGTGGTGCCGATGGTGAACATGCTGCCGAGATTGTTAACGAAAATACGGTTAGGCTTAAAATGCAAGATGTTTCGGAAATTAATACCGAGGATGAGCATTACATTATAAATACCGGCTCTCCACACTTTGTGCAATTTGTAGCCGATGTTGATCATGTAGATGTAACCTATCAGGGTAGGCTTATCCGCAAGTCGTATTTACAAAACAATGGCGGAGTAAACGCCAACTTTGCCCACTTTGTAGCCGATGGCATTAAGCTTAGAACGTACGAAAGAGGTGTTGAAGACGAAACCCTCGCTTGCGGTACTGGTGCCGTAGCCACTGCTATTGCAGCAAACCACTGGTTTAACGAAGATAAAAACACCTATGTTCTTTTTGCAAAAGGCGGAACGCTAAAGGTTTCATTCGAACGGGTTAGCGAATCGAACTACCAAAACATATGGCTCGAAGGACCTGTGGCTCACGTATTTGACGGTTCAATAAATTTAAACAGATAGATAAGCTGCTTCGCATTATCACCGAAATTAAAGTTATTACACCTCTAGCTCTATTGCCATCCAAGCAATATCTTTGTACTTTTACGCCATCAAAAAAAACCAAAATGAACATTGCACTAATTGGCTATGGACGAATGGGTCACGAAATTGAGGCTATTGCCATTGAAAGAGGCCACTCAATAGTTCTAGCTATCGACAAGGAAAATGCACACGAGCTTAATGCATTAAACCTTAAGCCAGTTGACGTTGCCATAGAGTTTACGATTCCTACTACTGCCTTTAGCAACATCCAAACTTGTTTAATGGCAGGCGTTCCCACAGTTAGCGGAACAACAGGCTGGCTAAACAAGCTCGACCAAGCAAAGCAAATTGCTGAGCAAAACAATACGGCTCTCTTTTACGCTTCAAACTTTAGCATTGGGGTAAACCTGTTTCTCAAGGTAAACCAGCTACTCTCAAAACTCGTTAACAAGCACAACGGTTACGATGTGAGTATAGAGGAAATTCACCATACGCAAAAGCTAGACGCACCAAGTGGAACAGCAATTTCATTGGCAAATGTTATTACCAATGAAATGGTAAAATACAACGGTTGGTCGTTACTCCCCGAGTTTTACGATGATAAAATACCCGTTAAAGCAGTTAGAGAAGCTAATGTTCCTGGTACCCATTCGGTATTGTTCGATTCGGAGCAGGATCAAATAATACTTACGCATAGGGCAAAAAGTCGCCGAGGATTTGCATTAGGCGCGGTGCTTGCCGCCGAATTTAGCCTAGGTAA
The DNA here is from genome assembly GCA_964527985.1 of uncultured Rikenellaceae bacterium. Classification (GTDB taxonomy): domain Bacteria; phylum Bacteroidota; class Bacteroidia; order Bacteroidales; family Tenuifilaceae; genus Perlabentimonas. The sequence continues at coordinate 2,381 of CAZGQZ010000235.1, forward strand.
AAAAGGTTTTTTAACAATGGATAGCTTACTTAAGGGGTAATAATTCGGCAAAAAGTACTAAACTTACCCCCAAATTACTGAGCATTAATAAATCAACTTATATAGATGATGGAAAAAATTAAATCGTTACTAAGAAACAGATACTTCCTGTTTGCTGTTTCAACAACCATATTTATACTTTGGGTTATATGGATTGGCAACTACTGGTTACTTTTAGGGTTACCCATTTTTATCGACTATCACATAACCCGCAAGGTTAACTGGACTCCATGGAAGAAAAGAGGCGAAAAAAAGCGCAGCGCACTTGTTGAATGGGTCGATGCCATAATTTTCGCCGTTATTGCAGCAACGCTTATCCGCATGTTTTTTATTGAGGCATACACAATACCAACCTCATCTATGGAAAAATCGTTACTTGTGGGCGATTACCTTTTTGTTAGCAAGGTTAGCTACGGACCAAAATTACCAAACACACCTCTTTCGTTTCCGTTTGCACACCATACCCTTCCGCTTACCAAAAACACCAAATCGTACGTTGAGTGGATAAAAAGGCCATACAAACGGTTAGCCGGTTTTGGCGACATTAAGCGTAACGATGTAGTTGTATTTAACTACCCTGAAGGCGACACGGTTATTGTTCAGTTCCAGTCGAACAGAAGCTACTACTCAGTTGTACGAGATATTGGGCGCGAAAGGGTTTGGCGTGAATACGATATAGTTGTTCGCCCGGTTGATAAACGCGAGAACTACATTAAGCGCTGCGTTGCCATTCCAGGCGATTCGTTGGTAGTTAAGCAGGGGCAACTTTACGTAAATGGTCAAAAACAGGAAACTATTGAGAACTTGCAGTACAATTACATTGTTAGAACAAACGGAACTGCAATAAACTCCAAGCTCCTCGACAACCTTAACATTGCAAAAGCCGACCGGTTTTTCAACCCAGCAGGAGGTATCTACGAGTTGCCTCTTACCTCCGAAGCATACGACAGGATTAGAGAGCTAAACAACGTACACTCGGTGCTAAGGTACGAAAGCACAAATCCGGCTATAATGACAGATGCCATTTTCCCGCACTCGCCTGATTTTGCTTGGACTGAAGATAACTTCGGACCAATTTGGGTGCCCAAAAAGGGCGAAACCATTACCCTCACGCTTGAGAACCTCCCACTTTTTGAAAGAATAATTGACGTTTACGAGGAGAACGAAATTGCCGTAGCGGATAGCACAATACTAATTAATGATGAACCAGCCACATCGTACACGTTTAAAATGGACTACTACTTTATGATGGGCGATAACAGGCACAACTCGGCCGACTCAAGGTTCTGGGGATTTGTTCCGGAAGATCATATTGTTGGAAAAGCCTCGTTTATATGGCTTTCGCTGGATAAGGACAAACGTTTCCCTGCAAATATCCGTTGGAACCGATCGTTAAAAGGAATTAAGTAAGCAAAAGAGAAAATAATAACGGCTGTCCGAAAAGTATACTTTGCCATTGCTGGCACTTTAAATACTTCTCGGACAGTTGTTTTGTTGTGCTACGATAAAATTTCTAGCATATGGTCTTGCCCAATTACGCTTAGCGGATTAGCATTTTCGACAAAATGACCCGATAGCAATAGCTTACTCTCTTGCA
>CAZGQZ010000236.1:0-3964 GCA_964527985.1 uncultured Rikenellaceae bacterium
ATTGGCACAATACTTTCGCGAACCCAAATTATAAAAGTCCCACCCATTTCACGCGAAGCAATTGCTGCTGCTCTGGTTGAGCGCTTTAGCATTACACCAAGCAAGGCACACGATTTTAGCCGCGTTGCCAATGGTAACTACCAAAAAGCCATAAGCCTTGCGCTGTCCGACGATACAAGTCCATACTTTGATCTATTCCGCGATTTAATGCGCGCATGCTTCACCAACAACGTGCTAAAGCTAATGGACTGGGTCGATAAGGCTTCGAAGCTAAACCGGGAAAAGCAAAAGGAACTACTTAGCTATTCAAATGGAATAATACGCGAAAGTTTTATGCTTAACCTTGGCCTTGAGGACATAGTGTACGTTGCTGGAGAGGAAAAAGACTTTAGCCTTAAGTTTGCTCCTTTTATTAATGCCGAAAACATTATACAGGTTTACAACACCTTTAACTTGGCCATCGAGCATATTTCGCGCTACGGAAATCCGCAAATTGTATTTACCGATATGGCCATGAAATTGGTAAAGCTAATAAATAAGAAGTAGCTTGCTTTTTTGTAATTCAAACAAGCCGTTAAAGGCAATTTTTAGGCTGGATAAAAACATTAGCATCAAAAATGCTAACTTTGTGCCAGCAAATAAAATACAAAAGATATGGAAAAGAGCATATGCTCTCGAGGGGTTATAGTTACTGAGAGCGATGGGGCCGAAAGCTCAATTTGCCAGAATAATGGTTGTGCAAAGCTAGATGTTCACAACTGGTTAAGCGACATCCCAACGCCACCGCTTACTACCGATATTGTTGAAATTCAGTTTAAGAATACCCGCAAAGCCTTTTACCGAAACGTAAATAACCTGCCTCTAATAAAAGGAGATGTTGTTGCAGTGGAGGCCTCGCCCGGACACGATATTGGCACAGTAACTCTTATTGGCTGGTTAGTTAACAAGCAGTTAGCTAAAGTTGGTGTTGACCCTGAAAAAACAGAGTTTAAAAAGATTTACCGAAAGGCTAAACCAGCCGATATTGAAAAGTGGCTCGAAGCCATTTCGCTTGAGCACAACACAATGATTCGAACACGACAAATTGTTGTTGATCTGAATCTGAATATGAAAATTGGCGACGTTGAGTACCAAGGCGACAAAACAAAAGCCGTGTTTTACTACATTGCCGATGAAAGGGTTGACTTTAGGGAACTCATAAAAATTTTGGCCGATGAATTTCAAATACGAATTGAAATGCGCCAGATTGGCGCTAGGCAAGAGGCTGGCAGAATTGGCGGAATTGGCTCGTGCGGAAGGGAACTTTGCTGCTCATCGTGGATAAATAATTTCGTATCCGTTACAACCAATTCAGCAAGGTTACAGGAGCTATCGCTTAACCCACAAAAGCTTGCAGGGCAATGTGGCAAGCTAAAATGCTGTCTCAACTACGAACTCGACACTTATGCCGATGCTCGCAAAGGGTTTCCCCGTACCACCATTACCCTCGAAACCAAAGACGCATTATACTACCACCAAAAAACCGACATTTTCAAGGGAGTTATGTGGTATAGCAGCGAGCCAAACTCCGCGGTAAACCTAACACCAATTCGGGTTGATAGGGTGAACGAAATTATTGAAGCCAACAAAAAAGGTGTTAAGCCTCTTAAACTTGTTGAGCCGTTTGCCAACAATGAGGTTGCTCCTGAGATTGGCTACGGTAGTGCCATTGAAGAAAATAGTCTGACCCGATTCGACGAGAAGAAAAAAAGAAAAACTAAAAAACGCCGAAAAGGAAAAAGAAAACCCAACAATGAGTAAAAATGCCTTGTTTTTAGCTATTGTAATCGCTGTAATCGCTTCGGCTTGCGGTAGCAATGCTGTGTACGACGCCAGCATCGACATTCCTCAAAAAGGTTGGAGTGCCGATAGTGTTGCAACATTCAACGTTACTATTTCCGACACAACATCGGTTCACAATATCTTCATTAACTTACGGAATACTACCAACTACCCAAATAGCAACCTTTTCCTATTCATACAAACACACTCCCCTTCAGGTGCAATGCTCCGCGATACGCTGGAGTGCTTTTTAGCCAATACCAAAGGCGAATGGCTAGGCAAAGGTTTTGGTGCGCTTCGCGACAACCAAATTCTGTACAAACGGTATATCCGTTTCCCCGAACATGGAGAATTTTCCTTTAGCATACAGCAGGGAATGAGAACCCATAGCCTCGAAGGAATTGCCTCGGTTGGCATTAGAATTGAAAAAGCAGAAACAAAATAATCCATCCAATTAACAGCTCATTATTTTTTTGAAGTGGGAAAGAACAAGCTCAGAAAATTTGCCGAAAACGAAACCTTTAGCCATCTTATTCAGCCATCGTTTGACGATGTTTGGAGAAAAGACCATGAGCTAAAAGGGAAATGGAATGACGTTTTTTTTAAGAACAACAACCCTATTGTACTTGAACTAGGCTGCGGAAAGGGTGAGTATACAGTTAACCTCGCAAAAGAGTATCCAAGCAAAAATTTTATTGGCATCGACATTAAGGGTGCTAGACTTTGGAAAGGCGCAAAGGAATCGTTTGAGAACAAAATGGGTAACGTTGCGTTTATTCGCACCCGTATTGAGAATATCAACTCGTTTTTCGAAAACAATGAGGTTAGTGAAATCTGGATTACCTTTCCCGATCCGCAACCACGCCCGGCCAAAGCCAGAAAGAGGCTATCGTCGAGCCGTTTCTTATCGTACTACCAAAAGTTCGCAAAGAACGGATGTATTGTTCATCTTAAAACCGATAGCCAAGGGCTTCACGAATATACTAAAGCGCTAGTTGAGCAGAACCAACTTAACATGCTTGAGTGTACAAATAATCTTTACAATTCATTGCCTAACCATCCTATCCTATCTATCAGAACATTTTACGAACAAATGTTTCTTGAGCAAGGAAAGCCCATTACTTACATTAAGTTCGAACTCGATACTGAAAAAGTGCTAAAAGAGCCCGACCTTGACTGAACCCAACTTTTTTGATAAGGTATACGCGGTGGTTAAGTTGATACCCGAAGGTAGAGTAACCACTTACGGAGCCATTGCCCGATTTATTGGTTCACCCCAATCGTCGCGAATGGTTGGGTGGGCACTAAACTCAACAAAACACCTGCCCAATTGGATTCCGGCTCACCGCGTTGTTAATAGAATTGGGTTGCTAACCGGCAAAATGCATTTTCAGAACAGCAACACAATGGTTGAGTTGCTGGAAGGTGAAGGTGTTTTGATAGAAAACAACAGGATCTCCAATTTTAAACAGGTCTTCTGGGATCCAAATTTTGAAATTGATGCTGATTAGGCTAAAAGATTCTATTCTGAATTTGAATTGCTCTCAACGCTAACCTTTTGCACTTTTCTTTGTTATGATTAAGTAGAATACTTATTTTTGCCTTTTATTTAAACTAATTACAAACAGATGAGCCTTACACAACAAGAAGTTAACAGCATTCTTAAAACCATAAAGCATCCCGAAATAGGAAACGATATAGTCAGCATTGGGATGGTACAAAACCTAAACATAGATGCTAATGGTATTACCTTCACCCTTGCGCTACAAAAGCCAAACGATCCGTTTGCTGCATCAATCCGAAAAGCCTGCGTAAAGGCTATCCAACAAAAATTTGGGGAAACTCTAGAGGTAGCCATTGAGCTGAAAGCTCCCGTTAGCAAACCCAAGGAATCGCCATACAAATCACAAGCCTCTGTTAGCAAGGTAAAAAACATTATTGCTGTTGCCTCGGGTAAAGGTGGTGTGGGAAAATCAACCGTAGCAGTTAACCTAGCCGTAGCCATGGCAAAAACAGGTGCTAGCGTTGGCCTTATCGATGCTGATATTTTTGGACCTTCAATTCCAAAAATGCTAGGCATGGAAGATGCAAAGCCCACAATATCAAAAGAAGGAGATTTAGAGCTTATAACCCCAGTTGAAAA
>CAZGQZ010000237.1:0-3938 GCA_964527985.1 uncultured Rikenellaceae bacterium
TGTGCGAAAGGTCGTGACCAACGCCTCCGCGGCGTTTCATAAGCTGTACCTGCTCTTCGTCAATTTTCATAATGCCGCCGTACGAATCGGCATCGCCCTTTGAGCCAATAACGAAGCAGTTTGAAAGGCTTGCTATTTGGAACGGATTGCCAATACCGGTCATTGGGCCACCCTGAGGGACAATATACTTAAACTCCTTAAGCAGATTAAATATATCCTCCTCGCTCATGGGGTTGGCGTACTTGGTTTCGATACGGGCAATTTCTCTGGCAAGCCTGCGGTGCATATCCTCAGGAGAGCGTTCGTAAATATTGCCAAAGCTATCTTTAAGCGCATACTTGCTAACCCAAACCTTGGCCGCCATTTCATCACCATTAAAGTAGATGGTTGAGGCACTTATGGCCTCTTCAAAGGAATAGGTTTTTTTCTTTTCCTTTGTTTCGTTCACAACAGATGTTTCCCCCTTATTCATTTTTGGTAAGTTGGTTTTATAATTTAAAATTGCTTGTAATTTCTATTTAGCTGATGAATAGGATTGTGCAAAAATTCTCAGCCACATCAAAAGTACATGCAAGTTATAAAACCAAACCTATTTACACCAAGCTTTACCGGTTGAAGAAATAAACAATTGGACAAAGTTATTAACATTGTAAAGTACAGAAAACCAAGGTGTTATATAAACCTTTTGATGTTCAGCCTTTAGCGCTAAACATGCAGTGTTTTTGGGAGGTTACGAAAAAGGGCGTGCAAAAAGTGATTTTATGCACGCCCTTTTTTAGGCTATTTGTTTGCCAATTTTTGGCAGGTTAGCAATTAAGCTACTCTCGTACTCGTGGCCCGTCAACAAACTCGAACTCGGCAATAACGCCATCGCCACCTGCGGTAACACATTTGTATTCCGCTTCGAGGTATGAGCGTGACAGGTCGTCGTTGTAGGTGTCAAATCCAACTACAAAATGAACATCAACCCCTTCGGACTGTGGCTGAGCATCGGGAAACTTGTGCTCGAGCAGCATGATAAGCGCTTCTTGGGTTATTCTGCGGAATAGTTCCTCTGTGGCTGCGTCTTCACCTTGGGTGTTGTAAATTTCAACCAATTCGGGGTCGTCCTCTTCGGGAGTGTAAATAATGCTCGTTTCCTCATTGGGTTCCCAAACGTATTGTCTTAAGTGGAAGAACTCTAGTCGCATATCAAAATTTCTATAGTATCCGCTTGCACCGTAGTAGTAACCTTGGTCGCTAAACCTTGGGTGGGGTATTGGGTCGTTTTCAGCAATGTAGGTATAGTCATCCTTGTCCATTGTAAAGCGAATTGTTGGGTCGAAAACCCAGCCATTGGCCGAGAAAACGTACTGTTCGGAGCGTTCTTCAATCTTGTACCCAATAAGCTTTATCCACTCGGCACCATCATACTCAAACTGCACTGCTTTTGGGGTAGGACCATTGGATGTGTTATAGTCGTACTGTACAATTTTAGTGTCGCCTTCATCGGCATAAGGGAAGGTTAGCTTTAGCCAGATAAGGATTTTGCTCTCGGCAACAGAGGTGCTTGGGAAGTAGGGATCTTCGAGCCCCATAGCGGTGTATACATCTTCGCTTAAAATTTCGTCAGCTTCGGCAACATTCGTTTTAGTCTTTTTAGATAAATACCAACTAGTTCCATCAAAGGTAAACCAATCAGCGTAAGGTACAACAAGAGTACCTTCAACGTTAAATTTGTATATAATAGCTATCGACTCACTTTTCTCAGCATCAGGAAAAAGATCGAGTAAATAATCGGGCAGAAAATCGCTTGCATAATAGCCAGGAGTATTGAAGAAATAGCCATAATCAGCAACAAAACCGCCAATTGCCTCATAGTCCTCTTCGGTAAGCGTATAGCCAAATACAACGTTTTCCCATGCCTTAACGGTGTCAACTATCATAAAGTTATACGAAACTTTTGCAGCGCTTTTAAGGTTAAGGGCAACAAAGTTACGGGCTAGTATTGTGGGTACGTAATCCATGGCAATGGCCGTGTCGTTAAATGCCTTATATGAGTTTACAGCGCCACCTACGGTGCCATAGTCGGCATCGGTTAAGGTGTATTCAATTTGCTCGTTATAGGGATCTTGTAGCTCGTCCAAATTTTTGTAGAGCTCTTCGGTTGGGTCGCAGCCCCAAAGCAAAACCAAGGCTAGAGCGAGGCTGGCAAATATATAGTGTACTGTTTTCATAGTATAAATATTTTACTGTTATTAGAAACGTATGCGTAACGAACCGCTCCAGGTACGACCGAAGCCATAGTAAACAAATGCACTGCGGTAGTCGTAGGTCGAGCCATCGGTGGCATCGGCAATGTACTCGGTATCGAGTAGGTTATTAACCTTACCAAATAGCGTGGCATCGAGGTTGCCCAATTTAAAGTCGTACTTCATGTTAATATCCATCAAGCAATATGAAGGAACTTCCCATGCATTAATGCCGCTATTATCTGCTGATGTTCTGTCTTCAACGTTAAAGAAAGCGTAAAGCCTGTCGTAGTAGTTAAAATCGGCTCCAAGTTTAAGTTTTGGTAGTACTTGGTAGTCAATGCCAAGGGCAACGGTTGTTTGGGCTGCATCGCCAACCGATAGGCCAGCAGCGTAAACCTCAACGGTACCGAAATACTCTTCGTTCTCATCGTAAATATCGGCAATTACGTCGTCGGTCCATTTCCAATCGCCAATTGAAACCATACCCCTAATTTGGAGTAGCTTATTTGGACGTGCGGTAAAATCAACCTCAATTCCTTGGTGAAGGGCATTAAGGCCAGTTAGGTTGGCCGTAAGGTCGGCAAAGCTACGTGTTAGGGCTTTGTCAATCCACATGGTTCGGTAAATATTTGCATTAGCTGCAAAGGTAGCGCTACGGAAACCCCATCCAATTTCGGTGGAGAATACACGTTCAGGTTTAGCTCCATCGTTAAATGTGTTAGAGTTATCGAGGTAAACGTAGCGGAAGAAAGGAGCACGTGTAAAGTAGCCTCCGTTTACAAACACATTATGGTTATCGTTGATGTTGTAGTTGGCACCACCCTTAACGCTGTATGCCATAAACGAGTTCCAGTCTGTTTGCTGCATGGGGTCATCGTCAAGGTACTTAAAGTAATCGGTACGGCGATACATTGAGTTTGATAAAGCTAGAGATAGGAATCCAGAGTACTTGTCCTCAACATACTCGGCCTGCGAGAAGATACCCTGCCACATAACTTCGCCCATGTCGTGATAGTTAACATAGTCGCCTTTGTAAAGGGGTGTTGATGCAGGACGATTTACATTGCTAGTATTGATAAAGTATTTACCGCCAAGCAGATCGTCGATTTCGTAGGCGTGATAGCCACGATAGTAGCGAAGGTCGAGGCCTCCGGTAATCTTCAGATTATCGATATCGGTGTTAAAAGTTGAGAGCATTCCGTACCAGTCGTGTGAGTTAATGGAATTAGCCATAATAAGCTGAGATCCGGTTGTTGATAGCTTATTTTCCTCCATTACTCTGTCAAAATCGAGATACCCATCGGGGGTTAGCATGGTTTCTTCGGTTGGAGTGCCATCGCTCGAGTCGTATCTTAACCAGCCTGTTTCGTTTCCGTAGGTGCGTCGTCCACCACCGCTCGACATAGATAGATAGAATGAGGTTGAAAGCGTAGTGTTTTGGTTTATGCTGTAGAAGTGGTTAAGCGATATTTGTGGCTTGTGGTAGAAGTTGTACGATGCAGTATAAAGCTGCCCGTTGCGGTAGCCCATATCGGGGTTGTAACGAGGGCCATCGGGGTGATTTCGGAAGTTTTGGATAATTTGGCGGCTATACCTTTGGTTATGCCACTGAGGGGCACCAAATGCGGTTAGCGAAAGAGAGTGCTTTTGGTTTAGCCGTTTTGAGATGTTGGCAAAGTACGACCAACCCTCAAAGGCTGTTCC
>CAZGQZ010000238.1:0-3923 GCA_964527985.1 uncultured Rikenellaceae bacterium
TTAGGCGAAAGTGTTGCTCAGGTGTTAGCAAAGCATAACCCAACGCCCATCGAGTTTGTTGCAGTTAACGACACTTTTGGCGAGAGCGGCAAACCCGAAGAACTTCTTGTAAAGTACGGGTTAGATACCCCTAACGTTGTTGCTGCTGCCAAAAAAGCCATTAGCCGCAAGTAAAGCGAAAAAACAAAAACACCAATATGCCTCAAATGGACGATAAGGAATTGCTATGCATGTTTAAGCAAGAGGACACGCGTAGCTACGCCTTTAACCTTATTGTTCGAAAATACCAGGAACGCCTTTACTGGCATATACGCAAAATTGTTGTTTCGCACGACGATACCGATGATGTTATCCAAAACACCTTTCTAAAGGTTTGGAAAGCCCTCGATGGATTTAGGGAAGACTCTCAGCTTTTTACTTGGCTATACCGTATTGCCACAAACGAAGCGCTTACGTTTCTTAAGAAAAAGCGAAACCGGCTCTTCCTTCCTCTTGTAGATGTTGAGCAGCAACTCATATCAACGCTTGAGAGTTCGCCAACCCTAAACGGCGATGAGATTAAGGTGAGACTTCAAAAAGCAATTCTTACCCTGCCCGAAAAGCAAAGAATTGTTTTCAATATGAAATACTTCGATGAGCTTAAGTACGAAGAGATTTCCGAAATACTTGGCACATCGGTTGGAGCGCTAAAAGCTTCATACCATCATGCCGTTAAGAAAATTGAGAAACTGATGGAAGATGATTAAACCTTAGCGCTTTAGCTGGGTCAATATATTTGAAACGAATGAGAAAAATGAAGGAGAAAGATTTTACAAGTAAGTTTAGGAAAGAGCTACCATACAGCGTTCCACAAGGCTATTTCGATAGCCTCCCAGAGCGCATTCAGGAGAAGTGTGCAAGCGAACACCCAATTGCTAAAAAGCAAAACGTAACGCTTTGGGATACCCTTAAAGCACAAGTATCGCTGGCTGCTGGCTTTGCCGCACTTGCCATTTTGGCTTTTGCCGGATACTATGTGCTTCAGCCAACAAATAACGATGCTGTAATCCTATCAAACGACGATTACATTGAGATCATCCAAAGAAATATTTACGATTATGACGAGGGAAGCATTGTTGATGAGGTTAAACCCCTTGAAACAAATGACTCATTGCCTCGTCACGATGAGGAAATGATCCAGTATCTTCTCGATCAGAATATCGATTACACAACGCTAATTGAGCAATACTAGTATGAAAAAATTTATTATCATAACCTCAGCGCTAAGCATACTCTTTGCTTTTAGCACTTATGCCCAGTCGAATACCGAAAAGGAAGATTTGGTTAAAGCCCAAAAAATTGCCTTTTTTACCGAAAAACTTAACCTTACTCCCGATGAAGCGCAAAACTTTTGGCCTGTTTACAACAGTTACTGGGAGAAAAAGAATGTGATTATCGAAGAGCGTAAAAAAGCAATGCAGTACTGCGCCGAGAACATGAGCAAAATGTCTGAGAAAGAGATAGAGCGCTATGGCGATATGTACATAAACTTCCATAAACAGGAATCGGATCTTCTGGTTGAATACAACAAGAAGTTTAAGCAAATCCTATCGCCCGAAAAAATTATGAAGCTATACCAAGCCGATTACGATTTTAAAACATACCTTCTGCGACAAATTCGCAACTCTTCATCAAAAGAGGAGTAAATTAACAATATCCAAATGCATAAAAGCGAGGGAATTTCCCCTCGCTTTTTTTGTATAACCTACCCCAAACCCCATTAAACACGTGTAATTGAGCCATTATTTAATCGTTATGTAAGGAGCTTTCGCCAAAAAGTTATTAACAATGTGGGAAAAAGTGGAGAAATGTGGTTGAAAGTGGAGAAAAATATTTTACTTTTACTTTTTGAAATACTAAGGCAACATGACTTCATTCATAGGCGATTACATATGTAAGGTTGACGATAAAGGAAGAATGCTCTTCCCTTCGGCCTTTAAGAAGCAGAATAAATCTGCCTCTCCCGATCGCTATGTGCTTAAAAAGGACATATTTGAAGGTTGCCTTGTACTTTACACAATGGATGAGTGGGAAAGACAAAACGCACTTATCCGTCGAAATACCAATCCATACAATCGTGAGCACAGCAAGTTTCTTCGTGAGTTTTACCGAGGAACTAGCGAGCTTGCACTGGATTCAAGCGGGAGGTTACTCATACCAAAGCGCTTGCTCGAACTGATTAACGCTGGCAAGGAGCTGGCTTTAACAGGTCAGGATAGCAGAATTGAAATCTGGGCTAAAGATGCCTACGAAGCGCACATCGCCGATGAGGAATCGTTTGCCAACTTGGCCGAAAAAATTTTGGGCTCAACACCATTAAGCAATGAATAATGGCTTACCATGTACCTGTTATGCTGCACGAAAGTGTCGAGGGGCTCAACATTAATCCCGATGGAACCTACCTCGACATGACCTTTGGCGGAGGTGGCCACTCGCGTGAGATTATCAAACACCTTTCCGCAAAAGGCAGGCTAATTGCGTTCGATCAGGACAAAGAAGCCTTTGCAAACGCTATCGACGATAGCCGGTTTACCCTTATCCATAGCAATTTTAGGTTCTTTAGAAATTTTTTAAAATACCATAAAATTGGGCGTGTTGATGGCATTCTCGCCGACCTTGGCGTATCATCGAAACATTTCGATAGCCCCGAAAGAGGTTTTTCTTTCCGTTTTGAAGGGCCATTGGATATGCGCATGAATCGCGAGGCAAGCCTCTCGGCTATTCAGGTAGTTAACCGCTACGACGAGAAGCTACTTAGCGATATCCTATCGCTTTACGGAGAACTACCCAATGCCCGAAAAGTTACACGAACAATTATAAAGCATCGAGAGAACCAGCTAATTGATACGGTTGAAGGTTTAGCAGAAGTTGTAAGTCCACTCTTCCCTGCTCAAACACGAAACAAAATGCTGGCTAAGGTATTTCAGGCAATTCGCATTGAGGTGAATGGCGAAATGGACGCGCTAAAGCAGATGCTTGAACAAACCCAAAAGACCCTTGAGAGCGGAGGGCGACTTGTGGTACTATCGTACCATTCACTTGAGGACAGGCTGGTTAAAAACTTTATAAAATCGGGGAACTTTAAAGGGAAGCAAGAGGTCGATTTCTTCGGCAACGTAATCAGCCCATTCCATCAGGTTAACCGAAAGGTTATCGTTCCAACCGAAAAGGAAATTGATGTAAACCCAAGAGCGCGAAGCGCTAAACTTAGAATTGGTGAGAAGAAATGAGTATTGAAAACGGCAAACGGATTGAATTTATTGATGCGCAACCACAACCTCGAAGCAACAAGCGAAAAAGTGGTTTCCGCGATATAATAAACGGCAACATCCTTAACAAAGAGAATGTTACTGCTCAAATCCCGTACATTCTCTTCTTGGCCTTTCTGGCCATTTTTTACATCGGCAATAGGTACAAGTACGAAAAGCTTATCCGCAACGGACAAACCCTCCAGGTTGAGGTTAAAAACCTACGAGCCGAATCGATAACAACCGCATCGCAGCTAATGTTTATAAGCAAGCAAAGTCAAGTATCGCGCTTAGTTAACGAAAAAGGATTGGGTCTGGAGGAATCGGTTACGCCTCCAAAAAAAATAAAAAGTAAATAGTAGCAAAATACCGCTGAATGTCAGTAAAAAAAGAAATATTATTCCGTTTTGGCCTTGTATACTTTGTATTTGGTATACTTGGGCTTACCATTATTGGAAAAATACTTTACATTCAGGTGGTTGAGGGTAATGACCTTAGGGCAAAAGCTAAAACCATTACTTTTCGCGACATAACCATTGAGCCCAATAGGGGCGACATATGCGCAATTGATGGCAGGTTGCTGGCTACGTCAATCCCATACTTCGAAATTAGGATGGACCTTAAGGCCGCTGGCCT
>CAZGQZ010000239.1:0-3904 GCA_964527985.1 uncultured Rikenellaceae bacterium
CATCGGCCACGCTATTCATGGCTTTTTTGCGACCATACGTTTTAAACCTTTTTACCGATCGTGAAGATATTGACCAGAAAGGCAGCCCTTCGATGCAAGTTAACGGGCTTGTTTGGTTTATAAAGTATAGTCTAGTACTTGTATTTATGCATCATCTTTCGCTATTTTTTATTGAGTCGTTCGCTTTTACCGGATTTTTCCATACACTTTGGAGGGTTATACTTAGCACCCTAGCAACAACAGCTTTCATCCTTATACTCCAGTCTTTAACCATTAAGAAATAGCAGCACATTGCAACTTACAAGCAATAATAGGCGATACATAATTTCAGGAATAATTATCTTCATATTCCTAACCATTACCATTCGGCTATTCTTCCTTCAGGTTATTGAGCACTCATACAGGCTATCGGCTAGCAACAATGTGCTACGCTACATCACACAGTACCCTGCACGAGGTTTAGTTTACGACCGAAACGGTGAACTGCTTATATACAATCAAGCCGCTTACGACTTAATGGTTATTCCACGTCAGCTACAGCCTTTTGATACTGTTGAGTTTTGCGACATACTAGGCATAACCAAAGAGCAAGTAAACACTCGACTTAAGGAGGCTAAAGAGCATTCATCTTTCCGACCATCAATTTTCATGAAACAAGTTTCGGCCGAAACCTATGCTCGTCTTCAGGAAAAGCTTTTTAAGTTCTCTGGCTTTTACGTTCAACCTCGTACCCTCAGAGCCTACCCCCATGCCATTGGTGCTCACTTTTTAGGTTACGTTGGCGAGGTAGACGACCGAAGAATACGGGAAAACCCGTACTATAAAATGGGTGACTATATTGGCATTAGCGGATTAGAACGCTCATACGAAGAAGAGCTGCGTGGCAAAAAGGGCGTAAACGTTTATCTGGTCGATGTACATAACCGAATTAAAGGATCGTATGCCGAAGGCAGATATGATACAGTAGCTGTACTCGGGAAAGATCTGACCACAACGGTTGATATTGAGCTACAAAAATATGGCGAGAAGTTAATGGAGAATAAGCTTGGCGGAATAGTTGCAATTGAACCTAGCACTGGAGAGATACTCGCCATGATTTCGAGCCCGGGATACGACCCGAATCTACTCGTTGGCCGCCCCAGAACCTCAAACTTCCGAAACCTTGATAGCGATACGCTTAAGCCACTTTTCAACCGGTCGTTAATGGCACTTTACCCACCAGGTTCTACCTTTAAAATTGTAAATGCGCTTATTGGCCTTGAGGAAGGTGTTGTTTATCCAAGAACAAAATACAGCTGCGATGGGGCTTACCGTGTTGGACGGGGTGTTGGCTGTCATTATCACCCATCGCCAACCGACCTAGTACAATCAATACAGGTATCGTGTAACACATACTACTGCCATGTATTCAGAAACATTATCGATAAACCAACGCATGGCGGTGTTGAGCAAGGCTTTACCGTATGGAAAAATCATGTTGAATCGTTCGGGTTTGGGAAGAAGCTCAACATTGATCAGCCTAACGAGCTAGCCGGAATTGTACCTAGCATTGAGTTTTACGACAGGTACTTTCGAAAGGGAGGATGGAACTCGCTTACAATACTATCGCTGGCAATTGGTCAGGGTGAACTTGGCACCACCCCCCTTCAAATGGCTAACATGACCGCTGCAATCGCAAACCGCGGATGGTACTATACGCCTCATCTTGTAAAGGCAATTAATGGGGAGCCGAATATTGAACCAAGATTTCAAATTAAAAACTATACTACAATAGATTCGGTATGGTATAACCATGTTATTGAAGGTATGTACCTTGCTGTTAATGGTGAGCCTGGCAGCGGAAGTACTGCACGCATTGCTGTAATACCCGATATTGAGGTTTGCGGAAAAACAGGAACATCGCAAAACCCACACGGAAAAGACCATTCGGTTTTTGTGGCATTTGCACCTAAAGATGACCCAAAAATTGCCATTGCAGTTTACGTTGAAAACGCAGGCTATGGTGCCACTTGGGCTGCTCCAATTGCAAGCCTAATGATTGAGAAATACATAAACGGTGAGGTAAAACGCAAATGGCATGAGGATAGAATTTTTAACGCTATACTGCTAGATAAACGTGAAGAGAAGAAATAACATAGCACGCTGGCTCGACTGGCCAACAGTAATAATCTACCTAGTCCTAGTGCTTATGGGTTGGTTTAACATATATGCTGCAGTTTTTTCTGAGGAGCATGCTAGTATTTTCGATACTACACAACGCTACGGAATGCAACTTATTTGGATTGGAGCAGCATTGCTAATTGCAATCATAATACTGGCTATCGACTCGAGGTTTTACGTAGTATTCGCAAACTTTTTTTACTTCTTTCTTCTAGCAGTTCTACTTTTTGTTGTTTTCTTTGGCGTTGAAGTAAACGCCTCAAAGTCGTGGATTCAGCTTGGAGGAATGAGGATACAACCTGCTGAGTTTGCAAAGTTTGCCACAAGCCTTGCCTTGGCTAAATACATGAGTTCTTACGGATTTAAACTTAACTCGCTTAAAGAATACGTTAAAACAGCACTAATTGTATTTGCTCCAATTGCGCTAATTCTTCTACAAAACGATGCGGGTAGCGCAATGGTTTTTGCGGCATTTGTATGGGTTTTCTACCGCGAAGGGATGCCCCATTGGGTTTTAGGTTTTATAGGTTTTCTGATATTGCTCTTTGTACTTGTGCTTATTTATAACAAGTTCATCATTTTACTAGGGCTTATTCTGTTAACAATTATCATCTTCAGCTTAATTAGCAAAGACCACAGAAATGCCATTCGTTTTTCCATTGGACTATTTGGGCTAATTGCAATACTTTATGGTGCGTCTGAGTTTTTTGATCTGAATATCTCACCATATTACTTGATCCTTATCCCAGTTGCAATCTCTATACCTATTGTTATTGCCTACTCATACCTGCATAAAGCCCGACACGTAATTGTTCTTCTTTTCTTTTTTACCACTGCTTCAGTATTTAGCTTTAGCGTAAACTACATTTTCAACAATGTACTCGAAGTTCATCACCGGGACAGAATAAACGACTTACTTGGCATTGAGGCCGATCCTCTAGGCTGGGGGTATAACGTAAACCAGTCAAAAATTGCTATCGGTTCTGGCGGGCTAACCGGGAAAGGGTTTCTTAAGGGAACTCAAACCAAATTTAACTTTGTTCCTGAGCAAAGCACTGATTTCATTTTCTGCACGGTTGGTGAAGAGTGGGGCTTTGTTGGTTCTGCAGTAGTAATAATTCTATTTGTAACCCTTCTGCTAAGGTTGCTAATGCTTGCCGAAAGGCAAAAAGAGGCTTTTGCTCGAATTTATGGCTACGGAGTAGTATCAATCCTCTTTTTTCATATTGCCATAAATTTGGCAATGACAATAGGCCTGTTCCCCGTAATTGGAATTCCCCTGCCGTTTTTTAGCTATGGAGGGTCGTCGTTATGGTCATTCACTATCCTCCTCTTCATTTTCCTTAAGCTCGATAGTTCCCGTCTTGATTAAACCTTCCTCCCATCCCGAGGGCACAATATTGTATTCCTCTTTAACAAAATCGATTAGGTCGGGGAAAAAGATTAGGAACTGATCTCGAATAAACGAGTAATTGTACATTAGCGTTTCAATGGCAAACTCAGTTCTGTTTGGAAGCGATGTTACCCTGCTCATAATCTGCAATGCCTGCTCTACACCCTCAACTTTATGGTAGCTATATAGTCTATTACTCTGAATTAGCAAGGGTAAAACATTTCGCACTCTTTTAGGAAGTTCGCGGTACCTAAGTACCATTTGGTAGTAAAACTTTCGGGTAAATCCTTTTAGCGGGAACGGGGAAAAAGTTGCCCAATACCTTGCCAAAAAGTGGTCGAAAAACACATC
>CAZGQZ010000240.1:0-2170 GCA_964527985.1 uncultured Rikenellaceae bacterium
AAAAATTCTGAATAGCACATGGCACTAAAGGATATTATGGCAATATCTGGTCAATCCGGATTGTTTAAATTCGTATCGCAGGGCCGCAACGGCATTATTGTTGAATCCTTAGTCGATGGTAAAAGAACACACGTGTCAGCATCGGCAAAGGTAAGCGCACTATCCGATATCTCAATTTTCACTAACGAAGGTGAGGAGTCGCTCAGCAAAGTGCTTGAGTCGATTAAGCAAAAGGAAAGCGGCGCGCAGGCAATATCGCATAAAAGTTCGAACGATGAGCTAAGGAAGTATTTTGCGCAAATTCTTCCAAACTTCGATGAGGAAAGGGTTTATGTATCTGATATAAAGAAGGTGCTCAACTGGTATAATCAGCTACAAAGCATTAACATGCTCGATTTTGCTGATGAAGATGAGGATAAGGAGAATGATGAAAAGCCTGAAAAGGCTGAGGAGGAAACTAAACCTAAGGCTGAGGCTAAAAAGAAGGAACCTGCAAAAAAAGCTACTACAACCAAAAAGGCAACTGCTGCAGCAAAGCCCAAAGCAGCACCAAAGAGCAAACCCGCAGGTGCACCCAAAAAGGGTAGCACAAATCAGAAAAAATCATAGGCTACCAATGATAATACTAAAAGCTGGGGGAACCCAGCTTTTTCTGTTTTAAATAGCTGCGTTTACTCTAAAGTGTTTGTAGAAACCTCAATTTTGGGAGGGTTAAGCAAATGCTTTTTTACTGCACATTGGTTGGCAACCTTAATAAGCGCATCTTTGTATTTACTAGGAAAGGTGCTCGGTGTATTTATTATTAAGTCGATTGACTCAATTAAATGCGTTGTAGGGTTGAATGTATGCTTCTGTGAAATGGTAATTCTATCTGTTGGGATGTCCCTTTGGTCGCAGAATGATTTAACGTAAATGCCAGCGCAAGTACCTATTGATGCAAGAAATAGCGTAAACGGAGCGGGAGCCTCATTTTCACCTCCACTGAGTATGGGCTGATCGGTAAGTATTATCTGGTCACCTGCATGAGCAGTAACCTTCTTCTTTCCTGAAAAAGTAATTTGAATATCCATAATGCTTTTAGTAGATGATAGACTTATTTATAGTATAACACTAAAAGCAGCTGAGGGTTCAAACTATTCTATCTCAATAAAATCATCCTTGGGTACTCCGCAAACGGGGCAACGCCAATCGGGCGGAAGTTGATCGAAAGGAGTATTAGGTGGAATGTTGTTAATTGGATCGCCAACCGATGGGTCGTATACGTATCCGCAAACTTTGCATTTATGCATGGCTAGGTAATTATTACAAGGTTAATGGGAACTTCAAGCAAGGCTTGAAAATCTTCACCTAAATTTTTTATCGTATCGTCATCCTCTTCGTAGTACCAGTTTACAGTGATGCTATTCCCTTGCTTAAAGCTCTCATCAACCATTTTAAGCATGTTGTATACAAACCTATTCGAACCGCTGTTGATGTACTCAATTTTGAAAGAAACCTTAGTAAACTTCTCTGGGGTTTTCATGTAGCTTTCAATCCACTTCATAATTGGTTCGAAGAATGCAACTGCATCTTCGGGGATTGATCGGCCAGAGAGTTGGATTACACCTGGTGAAAAGTCAACCTCTGGAGTTTTACTTGTTCCCTTGATAAATAACGCTTTGAGCTGATTCATTTCTTTGCGTTTAGTTTCAATTCGTGTAATCGTAAATATACTAAAATCAGCGTATCAATGTCTAATAAATTCAATTAAAATTGATGAATACATCAACAGCGTATGGCTTACTTAGAGGTTAAGCTTCTTCGCAATTTGTTTAGGAAGTGCATTTTTGTTAATCATTATCGACATGGTTTTGTAGCGAACAAATGCCTCCGATGCGTAAAAGAAACCGTTATACTTATCGTTTGTACCCCAGCTGTTTTTAACCTTATAGTACTTGTTTCCGTTCTGGTCGTAGGCAATGCCAACAATTAGCATTCCGTGGTCGTCGGTTGTTGTATAGTTGTCAAATGCCTCTTGGCGCATCTCTTGGGTAATTGTTTTTTCCTTTCCAGGCTTATCGAAGCTGTAAAGCTGGTTCTCTTTTTCTTTAGCCGAGAGTGTGGTCCACTTTAGCTTTTCGGAATCGTTCATCTCATCAATATTGGCTTCGGGTACAATGGCAAGTCCGTT
>CAZGQZ010000240.1:2270-3899 GCA_964527985.1 uncultured Rikenellaceae bacterium
TTGTAGCTAAATGTTTCGGGTATCTCTCCAAAATATGCATCGAGAATGCCATCGAATCCTGCTTTCCATGCTGTTGAGAGTTTCCTGTTCTTATTCTTAATAACAGCATCAACATAGGCTTTTGTAACCTCATCAAGTTCGCCATGAACATTCATTTCTTCGCCATAGTTAAGGCCAGGATAAGTTTCCTCGGGAACAATTCCGTTGCGCTTTATGGTTTCAATAACATCGTAAAACGAACCGCCAGCCGCAAAGTTCAGGCTTCCATGAAATCGGACGTATTTTGTAGCCTTATCGGAGTATGCATTTCGTGCAATAAACATTGGAGAGAGGTTAACCTCAGCTTTTCCCTCTTTTAGCATATCCGATTCGATTAATGCTAATCCGGAGTAGCTCCAGCATGTGCCCGATCTGTGCTGGTTTTTTACTGGAGTGTATTTTACCTCAACCTTATCGGTAAACTTGTATCCCTTGGTAGCCTCTTCATCTTGAGAGATTGCAGTTAGCGAAAAGCAAAGGCCAAAGCAGAGCATTAGAAAAAGTGCGCTAATTCGTTTCATAGTGATAATGTTTAGTTATTTAAGTTTAGATGTTGGAATTTAACTTTGTATTTGACTAAATTAATACTTTTCGTTTAATGATTTTTTTGGTTCTTTTATTCTTTGCCAGTATAATTTCATGTTTTCACTACTCATTTTTCGGTTAGGGTGCGATCGGGAAATGTGAGGTTCCTTATTATTGCCCCAGATTTTGAACGAAAAAACAAACCAATTATCGCTTTTAATATCCATTCCGCCGAAACGTAAATCATTTAAAACAATGGTATCACCTTTAGAGTTAACCGTATAAAACCCTTTAGTAAATCGCTGAAGTTTTTTCACTTCATCCGATTTTGAGTAATCCTCAAGTAGCTGATGGTTTTTTCTGAGGTAATGCCAGCTGGCTATTTTATTATCTTTTAAGCTAATGTAACTATAGTAAAATCCTTCATTGTCTTCGGCAACAGCCAGCCAAAGCAGGTTTGTAATGGGAAGCGGTGCTGTAAGAAACCTGCTATGCTCAATTTTTTGGCTTATTAGCAATTGTTTAACTCTTGTATCAATAGCACGCTTAACAAAAATGCTATAGCCAACATAAGCAACGGTAAATACAATAACTATTGAAGATAAAACAGTGCGAGTTTTTGATTTTGTTTTAAAAAACAATGCGGCGCCCATTAATAGAAGAATTGGAACTAGCAGCATTAAATCAACAATGGGCATTGTATCGTATGCTACCCTAATGTTGCTGAAGGGCTCAAGTATTCCTGTTCCGTAAGTGTTAAAGCAGTCGATTGCAATATGGCTGAGAATTGCAGTTAATGTTAGCCCTATCCATTCCCATTTATTGGCACTTTTAAAGAGTTTTGCGGCAATTAAACCGAGAATTGGGGAAACTGCAAGCGCAAACAGTATTGAGTGGCTAAAACCCCTGTGAACGAGAACTGCCGATGCGGGACTAAATAGCGAAGTGATTGCCGAATCGAAATCGGGAATATTTGCGGCAATTGCTCCCCAGAGCAACGCTTTGTTACCCTCTTTTTTTCCAAGCATTACTTGCCCTGTGGCACTACCAATAATTATGTGAGTT
>CAZGQZ010000241.1:0-3896 GCA_964527985.1 uncultured Rikenellaceae bacterium
GTATTGCGAATTGTACGAACACGATTTAGCAAAATTGACCAAACCAGCGCACCTAACCAACCCATTAGCGCAGCAAGGGTAAACGATGAGATGATTTTCCCAAGTATAAGCCCAATCTTCACCTCCTCTACGCTAAATGTTTCGAGCAAAGCAAGGGCAAAAATGATACAAAGCACATCGCTCACAGCCGATTCGAGTACCAGTATGGTTTTTGAGTCCTGATTCATTCGCAGCTGCTGAACCATTGGAATAACAACTGCAGATGATGTTCCGCCTAGTATCGATCCTAGCATAAACGCAGCAACCGGATGCAAGCCAAAAAGTAACCACCCAATTAATCCAACAATTAGGGTAGTCACAAAAAAGTTTACGGCAGTAAGTGCTGTTGTTCCTCTTATTGCATTTTTAAGCGTATCGAAACGTAACGCCAGCCCCCCTTCAAAAAGAATGATTACAAGCGTTATGGTGGTAAACATTGGACCAGCAATGCCAAAATCGTCGGGTGAAATTACACCAAAAATTGGACCGAGCAGTAACCCAATCAGCATTAGCAAAAGCACATCGGGAATGCGTTTTCGCTCGAAAATACCTGTAAACAGATGCGATACAAAAACGATAAGGCCAACAAAAACGATTATTCCGGCACTTTCCATAAAAAGCTACCTATTGGGAAATAAATCGATGTAAATGGGAAGGTGATCGCTAAATCCACCATGATACCTAAATCCGATAAAGGTTCGAAACGGGACAACGCCAACAAACCTATCGTCATCTTCGAGCAAAAAATCGGCACGGAAAATTTTTGCACCATTGGCATTTGTGAAAACGCCATGCTTACGACTAAGCAAGCCCTCGGATACAATCATCATATCAATAACCTCCCAAGCACCCTGATACTTTAACGATCCTTCGCCTTTGGCCTCGTAAGGAAAGTGTAGGTTATACAATCCCTCAGTTGTGAAAGGCTTTTCGGGTGGCGATGCAACCAAGGCCTCAACCAGTGGTGTGCTGCTTGGCGTGTCGTTAAAATCGCCCATAATGATGATGCGCGCATTGGGATGGAAAATTTTGATGGAATCGACCTTTTGCCTAACTAGCTTGCCTGCGGCAATCCGACCAGGCTGGCTTGCCAGTGCACCTCCATACTTCGATGGCCAGTGATTCACAAAAACGTGAAGCGTATCAAGCCCATCGATAATACCACGAGCGTAAAGCACATCGCGCGAAGCGCGATCGGGATTATCAGGATAGGAAACCCGAAAAAATCGCTCCTCCTCAACGGTAAACTGGTCGGGACGATAAATTAATGCAACATCAATCCCCCTAAAATCGGGCGATTCACGATGAACAATTTGATAGTCAAACTTTGAAAGAGGGGTATGCTTAGTAATGCGCTCAACAACAAATCTATTCTCAATTTCGCACAAACCGACTAGCGTTGGCGGATCCCATTCGCCTACAGCTGTAATCACCTTGTAAACGTTGTTTACCTTATCGGTCATCTTTCGCCACGTCCAGTAGCGAGAGCCCTCTGCGGTAAACTCATCATCGTTTTTAAGGCTATCGTTAAAGGGGTCGAAGAGATTCTCAACGTTGTAAAACATCACCCTATACCGATTCTGTGCTTGAACATTTTTTACAAGTAGGCTAAAAGCCAAAGCAAGAAACAGCAAAAAGAATTTATGATGCAAAATACCTCTAAATAAGATCATTGCCAGTAGAACTTTTAGTGAAATGTACTCGTGAAGAACTTAGGATACGACCCCAAATATATTAACATTTTTGAGTTGTTGTGCTATTCCTCCTCTTGAATCCACTCGTAAGCACCAATATCGGGACCAGCATCGCTGGTGCGACTTACGTTGTTTAAATCGAAGGGGTACTGAATGGCGATATCCAATAAACCAACGTTAATAGCAGGGCTCTCGGCATCGAGTCGGTAATCGTATTCGTAGGGATCAACAAATAATGGATTGTCCGAGGTTACCTGAAGAAAATGGGTTTCATCATCTATATTAATATCCTGCCCTACTCTAACAATTGAGCTTTCGAAAAAGTAGTTCATTTGCGCATCAACGGGCTGCCCGTTGTAAACATTATCGAGCTGAAACTCTTCCTGACGAGAGCCATAAACAATGCAATTACCAAAGTATGCTTCCTCCAAATCGCGGGTTTCAAGCATCTCAGTGCTGCTACCTTCGGGGGTGTAAGTGTAGTAGTTGTTTAGCAAAAGAGCGGGCCCAGTTCGGTTGATATACTGAGCCCAATAGTTAGCAATGGTACAGTGGTAAAAGCGATACCTTCCACCTAGGGTAAGCGCTACAGAAATTTGACTAGCATTACCAAAAAGGCAGTTGCTAGCCTCAATTTCGGCTCCACGCGCATACAAACCAGCTGCGCTCATGTTCTCAACCTTTGAGTTACTAATAACAAGCGTGGGTTCACCCTCAACTCCAACGGTATCTACAATTAACCCGATAATGCCATTTTTTATTTCGGCCCAGTCAATTTCGTTTGAATGGCTACCTGCCGCTAGCCAAATGCCTCCCCATTGCCCTGCCTTATCGCGATAAAATGGTTCAAGCCTATCGCCCTCGAAGGTTACAGGGTTCTCAAACTCACCATTAACCTTTAGGCTCCCGCTAACAATTAGCTGAGCTTGGTTGTGAAAATGAAGTTTTGCTCCAGGCTCAATTGCTAATTCTACATTAGGATAAACCCAAAGGTAATTGTATATAAGGTAAGGTTTATCGGCCATAAATGTAGTATTTGTAAGAATAGTGTCGGCATTAAACAGATGCACATCCTGCCCCCAGCTAACCAGCTTTACATCCTGAATATTGCCATTGGTTTCGAAAACTACCGAATCGGGAATAAGCATGGGGGCATTTTCGCTGGTGGGGTCTACTGTAACCTCAACAAACACAAAAAGGCTATCCTTTCCTCTTAGTAATATATCGCTTGCATGGTTAGTGGCCTCTCCGTCAATGTTTAAACGATAGGCCGATGAGCTCCCGCCTGCCAATCGAACGGAAGAAATGCTAATATCGCTGCGATTACGGTTGTACACCTTAAAACTCCGAGTAGCCGAGCCAACGGTTGTAAAAACCGTATCGAAAAGTAAGGTATCGGTACTAAACGATAACTTAAGCGATGGACTTGATGAGATATGCTCCTTTTGGCACGATGAGAACCAGCCTCCTAGCACAGCTATAATTAGAAAACCAACTATTCTATTCATTAAACTAAAATCTATACTAATAACAAAATCCTTTCTGACAATAACTGCCAAAGATACTAAATATTGCATTGGCATATCAACAGTAAAAACGAGGAAAACCTTTGACTTTGTTTCAACGAGAAAATTATAGATAAAATTATAGCTTTTTAACAATGAAAACTTTTTTGCATTTAATAGTTTTCTACCTTTGCGGCTCATTTTTAAGAAAACACAAAATGGATACTAGAGACAAGATACTTGAAGGCGCTGGCCAACTATTCGTAAAAGAAGGGATTAGGATTGTCACCATGGATTCTATAGCCCAGTCGCTCGGCATGTCGAAAAGGACGATATACGAAAACTTCAAGGACAAGGAAGATCTAATCAGCAACTTTCTGATCAAAAGTATAATCTCTCACAAAAGCGGCCTTCTTGAGATTGTTAACAAATCGGGTAATGTAATTGAAGCGTTGCTTCAGTTCGGTTATTACAACAAAGAGGTTTTTTCAAGAATTAACCCCAAGTACTTTGACGACCTAAAAAAATACTACGCTAAGCTTTTCGACAGTATTATAGGGAGCGAAAGGGTTAAAAACAATGAGATATCATACCTAATTCTTAAAAAGGGAGTTAATGAAGGCACCTTTATAAAAACCATTGATATTGACCTTGCCAA
>CAZGQZ010000242.1:0-3880 GCA_964527985.1 uncultured Rikenellaceae bacterium
TGGTAAAGAATGCCGAAATACCGGGCGGAATGTACACCAATATGCTTTCGCAGCTTAAAGCGCTTGGTCTCGATCATTTGCTGGATCGAGTGCTCGAGGTTGTACCTGTGGTTCGTCTCGATGCTGGTTGTCCGCCTTTGGTTACCCCATCCAGCCAAATTGTAGGCGCACAGGCTGTTAACTGCGTACTCGATGAGAATGCGGGAAAACCTTTTTACTCAAACATCTCAAAGCAGTTCTTTAACCTGGTTAAGGGAGAATATGGTAAAACGCCTATCCCAATCGAAGGTAAGTTTCGAAAGCGTATTTGTGGATTTAGCGACGAATCTCCTTTCGACCTTTCGAAGTACAAATCGCCAGAGAATCCTGTGCTAAAGGAGTTTGAGAGCGTGAAATTGGCCAAAGACGAAAAAGAGCATTTGCTCTTAGAACTTTTCCCTGCGGTTGCAAAAGATTTTTTGTACAACCTTCGTAAGCAGGAGTACGATAGTACGATTGAGCAGCGTAGAGCAACAAAAGCAGAGCAACGCAAAGCAATTAAGTATAACCGAAAACTCCTAATTCGTGACCTTACGCTTCGCGATGGACAGCAATCGATGTTAGCAACTCGAATGAATATTAACCAGCTCGAGAAAACCTTACCATTTTATAAGGATGCAGGTTTTTATGCAATGGAAGTGTGGGGTGGGGCTGTTCCCGATAGCGTTATGCGATTCCTTAACGAGGATCCTTGGTACAGGCTTAGGGTAATTAACGATGAAATAGGTCAGCATACCATGTTAACTGCTCTTTCGCGCGGACGCAATCTTTTCGGTTACGACCCATATCCCGAAACGGTTATTGAAGGTTTTAACAGGGTAGCAGTTAAGGGGGGCATAAAAATTATGCGAATTTTCGACTGCCTTAACGATCTCAGTAATATGGAGTCGACCATTAGGTATGTAAAGAAAAATGGGGGTTTGGCCGATTGTGCCGTTTGCTATACCGTAAATCCTAGGTTCTCCGCAAAGCAAAAGGCAATAGCCTTTGTTAAGCGTAAAAAGCTTCCAGCCGATGTTTTTAGTATCGATTATTTTATTGGTAAGGCAAAACAGCTCGAAACCATGGGTGCCGACATGATTACTATAAAAGACATGGCTGGCCTTGTAAGACCAAACGAAGCGGGCGAACTTATCCGAAGGCTTAAAGCCGAGGTAAAGATTCCAATCGATTTTCATACGCATTGTACCCCTGGCTATGGTTTAGCATCTACCTTGATGGCAATGGTTAATGGTGTTGATATTGTAGATACATCCATTTCGACCCTAGCAGGCGGACCTGCCGCTCCAGCATTTGAACTTATTCAGCTATTTGCCGATAAGCTCGGACTCGACACAGGCGTAAATCTCGATGCCGTTGTTAAAATTAATAACGAGCTTAAGCAAATTAGAAAAGAGCTGGCTGAGTTCGATTCGTATAAGCAATTCCCCGTTGATTATGATATAACGGCCGATTCCTTACCTGTAAGCATTGAGAAACTTTTTGACAACGCAATTAGTTTTGCTAAAGCAAATAAGGAGGATGAGCTACTTGAAGCAACTCTGGCCATTGAGGCATGGTTTAACTTTGTGGCTCCCGATAAGCGCGTTCGCGATGCTGAAATTCCAGGCGGCATGTACACCAACATGTTGGCACAGCTTAGGCAGATGAAAATGGACGATCTTTTACCCAAAGTGCTTGAGATGGTTCCGCTTGTTCGCGTTGATGCTGGTTGTCCGCCACTTGTTACGCCAACTAGCCAAATTGTAGGAGCACAAGCAGTAAATTGTGTTGTAGCCCAAAGCAAAGGCGATGACATCTATTCGAATTTATCAACCCAGTTTAAAAATTTGGTAAAGGGGCTTTATGGTAAAACACCCATCGAAATTGATCCCGATTTTAGGGAGAAGATTTGTGGTGTTCGAAATGAGGTTCCGTTCTGCTCCGACGATTACAAACCTCAGGAGAATCCAATTATTCTTGAGGACTTTGGAGGGATCAAACTAGCTGCAACAGAGGAGGAAGAGCTTCTCCTAGAACTCTTTCCTAGCGTAGCTCGGAATTTTTTAACTAACCGCAAAGAGGCCGATGTGGCTGAGGTGAAGCAACAAATTCAGCTTGAGCTGAACGAACTGTCGGAAAAGCGAAGAAAGGAGTTTCTAAGCCTAAGCGATGAGGAGAAAGCCGCACGAATAATGGAGGGGCTAATGTACAATAATCTCGATTTAGAGTAGGTTAAGAATTTTCTCGGTTTTCCGTATAAACCATTTTATTGTCAGCTAATCAAAAGTTTGGCTAACTTCGTTGTTGTAACCAAAAATCACCTCTATGAAAACCAAAAAGGATACTAAGGGTTTGGCACGTCGCGATTTTTTTAAAGTGCTTACTGCTGGAGGCATAGGTGCAGCGTTACTACCGCTTACATCGCAATTTGCTAAGGCAAAAACATTGGTTAGCAATCAGGCCGAAAAGCCTAAAACCAATATCGATGATGCTTTGGCATATCCAAGAACTGATAATTCAATGCCGGGTTTATATCCTGCTCGAGTGGTTAAGGTGCATGATAGCAGTTCTGTTGATGGGAAAAATATCCAAAAGGATGTGGTGTACAAAATGATTGCTGACGGCATGCTTGCCTTAACCGGAGCAAAAAGTTTAAAAGAGGCATGGTTACAGTTTGTAAAACCTGGCGAGAGAATTGGGCTAAAGCTCAATCCTATTGGCGGTACGTTGCTTTCAACATCGCATGAGGTTACCCAATCGGTTATAGAGCAGCTCGAAGAATCGGGAATTTCACGAAGCCATATTACCATTTGGGATCGGAGAGAATTCCAGTTGCATGAAGCCGGCTATACTCCTGAACAATATCCGGGGATTAGGATTGTGGGAACCGAATGCAAAGATGCCAACGACTCCTACTACGACAGTAACGGAGAATTATATAGCCTATCGCGCATTGACAAAGATTGGTTTTATTGGGCCGACGTTGAAATGGAGTACGATGCCTACACAATGCCTTACATGGTAAACGATGGAAAATACTCCTATTTTACCAAAATTTTAACGCAAGAGGTTGATAAGGTCATCAATATTCCGATTCTTAAAAATGCAGGAGCCTCTGTAACCCTATGCCTAAAAAATTTGGGATACGGTGTAATTACAAATACATCGCGATTACATAAGGAGTTGTGGGCTGAAACCATTGCGCAGGTATGCGCATTTCCGCCAGTTCGCGATAAGGTTGTGCTTAATATTGCCGATGGAATTGTTGGCTGCTATCAGGGTGGCCCAGGTGCAAATCCTCAGTTTATTTTGCCATTTCACACAATGCTTTTTGGTACTGATGCTGTGGCCGTAGATAGAGTTGGCTACGATATAGTGATTAAAAAGCGTATTGAGATGGGCGTGCAAGAGGAGGATACCGAACGAGGCAAAGGCTTTATGAGGCTAGCAAATTCCTACAATTTGGGCGAAAGTGAAATTGATAAAATTAATTTAATAACACTATAATAGCTATTTCGATGTTTTACAAACAGTTCAGTTTAATTGCCATTTTCTTTCTTTTTACTAATAGCGTTAGCTCACAGCAAACCGAAGCGTATAAGATAACTCGAACCGATTTACCCGGAATGGAAGAGGTTAGGCTTGCAACCTATGGCGAGAGTTCGCTTTGGGGTTACATTAACGGAGGGGCCGACCTTTACCTCGAATACGGTTTCGCCGAACTCCTATCGCAGGATATAGTTTGGGAATCGGAACCCTTTAAAATTGATGTTTATCTGATGAATTCACCTGAGTCAGCCTTCGGAATTTTTAGCGTTTCACGCTATTCTTGCAAGCAATCGGGTAAAGTTGGAGCGTT
>CAZGQZ010000243.1:0-3863 GCA_964527985.1 uncultured Rikenellaceae bacterium
ATAATTAATATTGTTGGTATTGCTTTCGTTTTATTTTACGCAAAAAAGATTAAGCGAAAACCAGCGCTATCACCTGTTTACCTTGAGGATGAGTACTGGCGACATAAAGAGCAAAACGAATCGGAAGAGATTATCTACTACACACCTCGAATAGCATGGTTTGTATACGTTTTTATCCTAGCAGCACTTGTAATCTTCTCTTTTTTGTATCCAAAAACTACGCTTGCTATTGGTAATAGTTCCTTTTCAATGGTGCTAATTCCTGTCGTAACAGCACTATACGCAATTGTTGGTTTTTTCGCATTGCGAAAGTCGGTTCACTTTTTTATTCTCCTGCTTTTGGGCTACACAATTCTATTCCTAATTATTGGTGTAATGGGCTACGGGTGGTATGTTATGGAAATTGCTACGCTGTTTCTGGCAATGGGTGTTGCAAGCGGGGTTGCAATTAGCAAATCTGCCGACGAAATTGCAAAACTTTTTCTCGAAGGTGTAAAGGATATTCTTTCTGCAGCAATAATTGTTGGTTTAGCAGGAGGGATTATTGTTATACTTGAGGATGGCGGAGTTATCGACTCCATACTTTACGGACTTAGTAAGGCAATGGGAAACTTTGGTAATATTGCTTCAGTTGGGGTTATGTATCTTATTCAAACAATTATAAACGTTGTAATTCCTTCGGGTTCAGCAAAAGCAGCCATTACAATGCCAATAATGGCTCCCTTTAGCGATTTAATTGGCATTTCCCGACAGGCAACCGTAATGGCATTTCAGTTTGGTGATGGTTTTACTAATATGATCACTCCTACATCGGGTGTGCTAATTGCTGTGCTTGGTGTTGCCCGTATACCATACCATAAGTGGGTAAAATGGGTTTGGCCGCTAATTCTTACCATTATTATTCTTGGCTTTATTCTTCTTATCCCTACAGTTACCATGAAGCTTAATGGTTTTTAAACTGGTTTTGTTGATAACTTTTACACTTTGATAGGTTTTCCAGATGTAAAGTCATTTGATTTTATTAAATACTTATAATACAGTTAAGTGGGATATTGCTATCGTGTCTAGTTCCTTACTCTAAATTATACCAAAAGGTAAAAATTGCAGGAGTTGTGTAAAAAAAGTGCGCTAAAATCTTTCACATTATTATTATTTAGCTATAACTTGCGTATCGTTTTAACAAACTAGATGTAGTGAAAAAAACTTACACGTGGCATAATAAGGTTGTATTGGTTGTTGAGGACGATGTGTCAAGCCAAATGCTGCTAAAAACCATTCTAGCAAAAACTGGGGTAACAGTTTTAGTTGCAGAAGATGGCGAAACCGCCGTTAGCCTAGTTGAGTCGAATGATGAAATTGACATGGTTCTTATGGACATTCGCTTAAAAGGTCTCGATGGGCTTCAGGCTACTCAGCAAATTAAGCAGCTTAGGCCTAATACTCCAGTTATTGCTCAAACTGCTTGTGCCATAATGGGCGATATGGAAAAGTGTTTAAATGCCGGTTGTAATGCCTACATCTCTAAACCAATTGAAACTACCCTTTTGTTAGAAACAATGGACTACTACTTTAGACGTGCAATAGCTCAGGAAATGATAGATAACGTAATGTATTCAAACTAAGGCAATATCCCTAAAACCAGCCTAAACCCGAAAAAGTGATGCGCTCACCCTAGCATCACTTTTTTTATTTATATGCTTCTATATTAGTTTTAGAAAAGGAGAAATTTGAGCTATTTTTACGGTTCAATTGTAAATATGAACTTCGAACTCGTATCCGATTTTCAACCAACGGGCGATCAGCCTACAGCAATTGCACAGCTTGTTGATGGCTTAGCCCAAAACGAAAAATTTCAAACCCTGCTAGGTGTAACAGGCTCGGGAAAAACCTTTACCGTTGCTAATGTCCTTGCCAAGGTTAATCGTCCTGCGCTTATTCTAAGCCATAATAAAACCTTAGCGGCTCAGCTTTATGGCGAGTTTAAATCGTTTTTCCAAAATAATGCGGTAGAGTATTTTGTGTCGTACTACGATTACTATCAACCTGAAGCATACCTTCCTGTTACCGATACCTATATTGAGAAAGATTTATCCATAAACGAGGAGATTGAAAAATTGCGCTTAAGCGCAACATCCTCACTGCTCTCTGGTAGGAAGGATGTTGTAGTTGTTTCGTCTGTTTCATGCTTGTATGGTATTGGTAACCCGCAGGATTTCCATAGCAATACAGTTACAATTGCCCAAGGACAAACCATTAGCCGCAACCTTTTTCTTCGTCGATTGGTCGATAGTCTTTACTCGCGAAACGAGGTGGAATTTAAAAACGGTACCTTTAGGGTGAAAGGCGATACTGTTGATGTTTTTGCTGCCTATGGCGATTTTGCTTACCGTATAATTTTTTGGGGTGATGATATTGAAAGCATTGAGAAGTTCGACCCAGTTTCTGGGGCGCTCATTGAGGTTCTTGAAGATGTAACCATTTACCCCGCAAATATATTCGTTACAACTCGCGAGCGCATAAACCAAGCTATATCGCAAATTCAGGACGACTTGGTTAAGCAAATCGAATTTTTCAAAGAAATTGGCAAGCCAATCGAGGCCAAAAGAATTCAGCAACGTGTTGAGTACGACATTGAGATGATTAAGGAATTGGGTTACTGCCCCGGTATTGAAAACTACTCGCGCTATTTCGATGGACGAAAAGCAGGTACGCGACCATTTTGCCTACTCGATTACTTCCCAAAAGATTTTATCACCATAATTGACGAGAGCCATGTTACCCTGCCACAAATACGAGCCATGTTTGGTGGCGATAGTTCGCGTAAGCGCACCTTAGTTGAGTATGGCTTTAGATTACCTGCTGCAATCGATAATCGTCCGTTAAAGTTTGAGGAGTTTGAAGCTTTAGTAGGACAGCAAATATATGTTAGTGCAACTCCTACCGATTATGAGCTGGAGCGAAGCGGTGGGGTTGTTGTTGAGCAGCTTATTCGTCCAACAGGCCTGCTCGATCCGGTTATTGAGGTAAGGCCAAGCCTCAATCAGGTTGACGATTTAGTGGGGGAGATTAATGCGCGAGCCGATAAGCACGAAAGAATTCTCGTAACAACGTTAACCAAACGAATGGCTGAGGAGCTGGTTAAGTATTTGGTTAAGCTCGATATTCGTTGTCGATACATCCATTCCGATGTTGATACCATTGAGCGCGTTGAGATAATGGAAGATTTGCGAAATGGCGTATTTGATGTGCTTGTGGGAGTTAACCTGCTGCGCGAAGGCCTCGATTTACCCGAAGTTTCGCTCGTGGCAATTATTGATGCGGATAAAGAGGGCTTCCTCCGCTCTGCTCGTTCGCTAACGCAAACGGCTGGTCGTGCTGCCCGAAATGTGAATGGCAAGGTAATTATGTATGCTGATAAGGTTA
The DNA here is from genome assembly GCA_964527985.1 of uncultured Rikenellaceae bacterium. GTDB lineage: Bacteria > Bacteroidota > Bacteroidia > Bacteroidales > Tenuifilaceae > Perlabentimonas. The sequence continues at coordinate 3,424 of CAZGQZ010000243.1, forward strand.
CCAAATCGATGCAGCTTACCATTGACGAAACCAATAGGCGAAGAGAAAAACAGCTTAAGTACAATGAGGTAAACGGCATAACCCCACAGCAAATTGTTAAGGCGCATAAGTCAATTCTGGGCAGAGATATTGGCCGAAAATCATCACCCAAACCCTACTATATTGAACCGCAAAAGGCTGATATTGCTGCCGATCCTGTTGTTCAACATATGTCGCCTATTGCTCTTCAAAAAGCCATTGATAAAGCCAAAAAAGCAATGGAAGCAGCGGCCAAACAGCTCGATTTTATTGAGGCTGCTCGCTATCGCGATGAGATGATTGCTTTGCAAGAATTGGCTAATAGCAAAAAATATTAGGGTATTGCATGGAATGCTTGTGATTTCAGCTTTTTCTTTTCCGCTCAAATAAGCTAATTTAGTCGCAAAATATAATGTATGCAT
>CAZGQZ010000244.1:0-3815 GCA_964527985.1 uncultured Rikenellaceae bacterium
AAATCATGAAATCATGGGAAACTTACTTTATGTTGTTGCAATAATTCTAATAATCCTTTGGGCAGTAGGGTTTTTAGGGTATCATGCCGGTGGCATTATTCACATTCTGCTGGTAATTGCACTTATCGCTGTACTGCTGAGGATTATTCAAGGGAAAAAGCTACTATAGGTTAGTTAAAATAGAGGATTTTCAAACTTTTAAACCACACTACCATGTCACACGAAAAAGAACAAAAAGAGAAATCGGGTAAAAAGGTTGCCGCCAAAAACCTGAAAGAAAAACGAGCCGATAAGGCTGCAAAACGTGATGAGAAATCGTCAGGAGGTACCATTACAATTAACCCATTTGCTAAACCAAAAAAGTAAAAATGAGCGACAACTCTGTATACTACCAATGGGGTCAAATTAAGCGCAAGCTTAGCCAAATGTATCCAACACTATCGAAAGCCGATTTAGTATGGCGGCATGGAAACATTAACGATTTACTGGAAATGATAGCTAGTAAGTTGGGAAAAACAACGCAGGAACTAAAAGAAGAAATAAATAAAAATTAAGCAAACACTAACAGCATGAGTTTATTCAGCTCCAAAGCATCAAAAAACACATTAGTATACATTATTCTTGCAATGGTGATTTTAATAATTATTCTAATTTTTGGGGGTGCCGATTGGTTAAGAGGCTCACATTTAAATCGATCTATTGGAATTTCTCATTGGAACTGGGTACAAATCCTAATCAGCATAGGTATTGGCCTCGCTATTGGCTGGATAGTCTTAAAAAAAAGAACTTAAACCAATAAATTACTTCAACCGTATTCTTATAATAAATGAATGGTAGCGAGTAATTTTTTAAACTTTCTTTATTCTGATAAGCACATTTCAATCGCATCTCCCCGATAAATCATCGGGGTTTTCCTTTTAGATCATCTCGAAGCAAATCAATTGAAATGAATTACATTTTTCACACTCAGCAATCAGTGAAATCTGTAATGAATATAAATTATTGTGTAACAATAAAATAGCTTTTACAAGGTATCTTTGCTAAAGGAAAAATACTTTCGAAGAAACATATCATAACCACAATTAAGTAAACTGTCCAGTACAGGTTCAAAAACTGGATCCGTACCGTTCGGACAAATTCAACGGGGGCGAAACCGAAAAGCCATACGAGTAGGAAATAACAAAAACCATTATTATGAAAAGATTTGGATTCACCATTCTGCTGGCATTAGGCTGTTTCCTTTTTAGCAATGCACAGGATTACAACACGGGAATTGGACTACGAGGAGGCTTTGCAAATGGGTTAACCATTAAACATTTTGTTGGCTCACAAACAGCCTTTGAAGGAATTATTGCAAGCCGTTGGAGAGGTGTTGAACTAACCCTCCTTTATGAAATTCATGGCAGAGCATTTCAGGTTGAACGGTTAAATTGGTATATAGGTTTTGGCGGACACGTTGGCTTTTGGGATGGCGATAATACAAGCAAATACTGGGGAGAACCGGGCACTTCCTATACAGTTATTGGTGTAGATGGAATACTTGGGCTAGAATACAATTTTGCAGAAATACCTTTCAATGTAAGTATCGACTGGAAACCCGCATTTAACTTCATTGGCTATTCTGGTTTCTGGGCCGATGGTGGAGCATTGTCAGTACGTTACATATTTTAAGCTAAAAACAAACAAATGAAGAAGACACTAACTCTATTCGTTTCTATAGCATTACTTGCCAGTGCTGGCATTGCGCAGGATATTCATTTTGGACCAAAGGTTGGTCTCAACATATCAAATGTGTACGACTCGGAAGGAGAAAACTTTGATGCCGACCCAAAAATTGGATTGGCTGCGGGTTTGTTTGTCTCAATCCCGCTAGGTTCATTTTTAGGAATCCAACCCGAAATGCTCTTCTCCCAAAAGGGTTTCAAAGCTTCGGGAAGCATACTAGGCAACGACTACACCTTTACTCGCACCCTCAACTACATCGACATTCCTTTGCTGATATCAGTTAAACCAAGTGAAATGTTCACGATTGTAGCAGGACCTCAGTACTCATATCTTATAAGCAGCAAGGATGTTTTTGAAAACTCTTTCCTTGATATTGAGCAGGAAGAAGAATTTGATAACGAAAACCTGCGTAGAAATACCTTATGCTTTCTGGGTGGGTTCGATGTAAATGTGAATAGTATTGTTATTGGTGCACGAGTTGGCTGGGATCTATTTCAGAACAACGGTGATGGATCTTCAACAACTCTACGCTACAAGAATGTTTGGTATCAAGCCACAGTTGGTTTTCGATTTTAAAACACCCTTGTTCGGCAGGTAAGTTCATTTGAGTAATAAATGACCTCACATTTCAAAGGGGTAAATCCTGAAAAACCTTAAGTTCAGGTACAGTTAAAACTTAGCTACAATGGATAACTTAAGAAATACCTCGTTACTAGCACTACTGTTCTTTTTTGCATCATGTGCTACCACCGTAAAGTTTCCTACTTCTGCAGTAACCCCTGCAGCCGATATCTCGGCAAAGAAGAAGGCTGACAAGAATGGAAACTTCAAGGTAACAATTACGGCTAAAAACCTAGCCTCTGCCGACAGGCTGGAGCCACCTCAGAGCGTTTACATTGCATGGATTGTAACCAACACCGAAGGCACAAGGAGCATTGGGCGGTTAACAAATAAGAATGCAAAAACCGCAACCATTGAAACGTTAACACCCTTTGCATTTACTGAGATTTTTATTACCGCCGAGGGTCAAGCCGATATCTCATACCCCTCGGGGGTTGAGATAGCAAGAGCAAAATTCAAAAAATAATCTACAAAAAAATGAAAACAAATTATTCACTAAAAACAATTAAAATGAGACTAAAAACAATTTTACCAATCGTGGCCATGATGCTACCGATTGTATTTATGGCAAGCTGTAAAGATGATGATGACAATATTGATGATGGTTTACGGCCAACAATCGTGTCAACCGTCCCATTAAGCAACGAAACAGGTGTTGCACGTAACCAACTGGTTTCTGTAACGTTTAGCGAAGCCATGGATCCCGCAACTATTAACACTACAACGTTTACCTTAAAGCAGGGCACAACCGAAATTGTTGGAATTGTAGAGTATTCTGGAGAAACTGCAACCTTTACTTCATCGAGCACTTTTATTGCCGAAGGCAATTATTCTGCAACAATTACTACTGCAGCTAAAAGTATTACAGGAAAAACCCTGGCGAGCAATCACGTTTGGGACTTTACAACAGGCGGAAGCTCTGAAAGCATAAATCCTGTTGATCTTGGATCGGCAATTAACTACGTTATTCTTTCCAAAACAGCCATCAACAACAGCGGAACATCAGCTATTACTGGTGATTTGGGCCTTAGCCCAGCAGCAACCTCGTATATTACGGGCCTCTCTCTCACAGACTATACCGGTTACGCAACCTCTGCTCAGGTTACTGGGCAAGTATTTGCTGCCGACATGGCCGATCCTACTCCCGACAACCTTACTACAGCTGTTGAAAATATGATAACTGCCTACAACGATGCTGCTGGTCGTTCATTAATTGATTTCCTTGAGCTAGGAACAGGAAACATTGGTGGGAAAACGTTAACTCCTGGTATATACAAATGGACAAACACCGTTACTATTCCAGCCGACATTACCATTTCAGGTAGCGCAACCGATGTTTGGATATTCCAAATTGCAGAGGATCTTACCGTAAGTTCTGCCGTAAATGTTATTTTAAGCGGCGGTGCTCAGGCAAAAAATATATTCTGGCAGGTAGCAGGACAAGCAACTTTTGGAACAACCTCGCATTT
>CAZGQZ010000245.1:0-3778 GCA_964527985.1 uncultured Rikenellaceae bacterium
AACCTTAAACGAGTCGTGCTTAACAAAGTCGATTAGTGTATCAAAGCTACCAGTGAATTTGCTGTTCTCCGAACGAAATGCAAGTTGTGCTGTTCTGATATCCTTCAGCCTCTCAATGGTTTTATTGTATCGTTTATCCTTCTCTTTGTTAAAGCGAATAGGGGTCATTACGCTTTCATAGATAAAATATGAAAGAATAGCTATGGCTATTAGAAGCAGAATTTGATAAACCGTTTTCATTTTGCTTTATTTAATTTAAGTTTGCCTGCAAATTTAAAAACAAAAATTAATTTTCAGCAACACCAAGTGCTTTATTCTGCCTTTTAATGAAAAAAGAAGCGATAAACAACCTAATTGTTAAAAATTTAGGATTTGAACTAACAAAAAGTCAGGAGGTTACGGCCGACTTGCTGGCCTCGTATCTCGTCGACAGATCGGATCATCACTTATTCCTTTTAAAAGGTTATGCAGGCACAGGAAAAACATCGATGATTGCTTCGTGCGTAAATACGCTGCTGGCTTGTAAAATTAAGGTTGTACTATTGGCTCCTACAGGCAGAGCGGCTAAAGTGCTTTCCAAGTATTCCAATTATCCTGCATTTACAATACATCGTTGGATATACAGGCAAAAAGCGCAAAAAGATAGTTTTGGAACATTTGTTCTCAGCCAGAATAAGGGTAAGGATACAATTTTTATAGTCGATGAGTCGTCAATGCTAAGCAATTCTTCAGCAGAAGATACAAGCTTTGGAACCGGTAGGCTACTCGACGACTTGCTTACTTTTGTTAACGATGGCGATAATTGTAGGTTGATAATCGTGGGCGACGATGCCCAGCTTCCGCCCGTTAGGCTTGATGTTAGCCCTGCCCTCAATCGCTTCGAATTGCAAGCATTTGGCTATACAGTTACCGATGTCACCCTAAGCGAAGTTGTTCGTCAAGCTCAAAATTCAGGAATTCTATCAAATGCATCTTTAATCAGAGCGATGCTTGATGAGGGGAGGATTGAAGTACCTCAGTTCTCATTAATAAATTTCAACGACATTGTCCGACTTTCAGGTGTAGAACTTGTAGAGTCGCTAGAAACAAGCTACTCAAAAGTTGGGATAGATGAAGCGATAGTTATTTGCTACTCAAACAAAAGAGCGAATAAGTATAACCAAGGAATACGAAACCAAATTCTTTGGCACGAGGAAGAACTCTCAATTGGCGATTTGCTAATGGTTGTTCGGAATAACTATCACTGGACAGAGAGCGTTGAGAATATTAGCTTTATTGCCAATGGAGATATTGTAAAGGTGCTCCGAATAAAAGGAACAAAAGAACTTCATGGCTTTCGTTTTGCTGAGGTTACTGTACAGCTTCTCGATTACCAAGAGCAAGAGTTGGATGTTACCTTGTTGCTCGATACCCTTAGTGTTGAAGGACCTTCGCTGCCATTTGATAAGAGCAACGAGCTGTACCAAAGCGTTTCACTCGACTATGAGAGTATTGTGAGCAAGAGAGAAAGGATGGCCAAAATAAAGTCCGATCCATACTATAACGCCTTGCAAGTAAAGTTTGCTTATGCGGTAACATGCCACAAAGCGCAAGGTGGGCAATGGAAGCACGTGTATATCGATCAGGGATTTTTTAAGCCAGAAATGCTTACCAAGGAATACCTAAGGTGGCTATATACTGCTATTACTCGAGCAACTGAGAAGGTATTTCTTGTAAACTTCGACAAATCATTTTTTTCCGATGATCAAATTGTATACTAAATACATCATGGCAAAACATACTATTTGAACTCGTAATCTTTCGTGGCTATTATAAAATTTGCTACATTTATCCTGTTCATATTTCCATGTTAACTGCCAGCTGTATAAAAAGGTTTTGCAGAGGCAAATATTAGTTATTCATGTACAAAGGCGATTTTTTTGTTTCGTCAATTATTTAAATAAAAATCCTTACACATGAAAAAAAGGCGCTCCATAAAACAGAAAATTATCCTTTATATCCTTTCTGTTTTTGTTGTATTCTTTGTGGCATCAGTAGCTTATATTGTCGGAACTTCTCGTCGGACTATACTTAACGAAACGGTTGAGAAAACAAAATACATTGCAAAGAACTCAGCAACCGATATCGAAAAGTTCTTCGAGAGCAACTTAGCCATAACCCGCACTCTTTCGCAAGCCTTTTCAATCTATCAAACAATGCCAGCCGAGCAATGGCAGGAGCTGTTTTTAGATATGTATATGCCAATAATAAAGGCAAATGAGCATGTGTATATAATATGGGACAGCTGGGAGTATTACGGGTATATTCCAAACTATACCAAGGAGCATGGCCGCATTTTAATGTATATTTTGCGAGATGGGGAGCGCTACGAAAAGTCGGTTGAAGAGCGCAGCATGGATGGCGATCCGGAAATTTATGGCGCTTTTAAAAAGCAAAATCGCGATGATATTTGGGAGCCCTATCTCGATGTTGTTCAGGATGGTAAGCGCGAATCGCGATTAATGACAACAATAGCCTCTCCGGTTAAAATTGATGGGCGGTTTATGGGGATGATAGGCCTTGATATGGAACTTACTGCTCTGCAAGATCTTGTATCTGAGGTTGAAACGGTTGAGGGTGGTTTTGCCTTTTTGGTATCACCCGAAGGCGTAATTGCCGGACATCCCAATAGCGAGCTTATTTCGAAAAATATTGCTGAAGTTTTTAGCGCTGAAACTCAAGAGCACAACCTTCTTCAGCGTATTCCTAAAGGAGATGAGTTTTCCTTTTCCCGAATTGACAACGAAGGCAGTAGCCATTACATGTTTTTCTCCCCAATTACGGTTAATGGTGTTCCCAGCTCGTGGTCGCTTGCTATTTCGGTGCCATACAGCCAGGTAATGCAAACCGCAAATCAATCATTGCTAATATCACTGCTTGTTGGGGTTATTGCGTTACTAGTTGTAATAACTTTACTATTCTTTATATCAAACAGTTTAACAAAACCAATTGTAAGCATTACATCTACGCTTAAACGAATTGCACAGGGTGAAATTTCATCAAAAATGAGGCTTGACGTTAATTCAGGCGATGAGGTTGAAGAGATGGCCGAAGCGTTAAATCGATCCATTGAGGGGCTAAATAATAAAACCGATTTTGCGCTCGACATTGGTAAAGGAAAGCTCGATAGCGAGCTAAACCTGCTAAGCGATCAGGATATTTTAGGCAAATCGCTAATTGATATGAGGAATAGCCTCAAAATTGCCAACGAAGAGGAGGAAAAGAGAAAAGAAGAGGACAAGGTTAGAGCATGGATTAACGAAGGAGTAGCCAAGTTTGCCGATATCCTCCGAAAGAATAACGATAATATTCAAACCCTATCCGATGAGATTGTTAGCAATTTGGTTAAGTATTTAAAGGCTAATCAGGCTGGCATGTTTCTGCTTGAGGATGAGGACAAAAACGATACTCATTTTAGCCTAGCATCGGCGTATGCCTGGGATAGAAAAAAATTCGTAAACAAAAGGGTTGATCTAAGCGAAGGGCTTATTGGCGCATGTGCAATGGAAAAGGAAACCATTCAGCTTACGGAAATTCCCGACGATTACGTTGAAATAACATCAGGCCTTGGAAAAGCAACGCCTAGCTATATTTTGCTAGTACCGCTTAAACACGAAGAGGATGTTTTGGGAGTAATTGAAATTGCATCGTTTAGAGTTTTTGAAAAGCATGAAGTTGAGTTTACTGAGCGCGTTGCCCAAAGCATTGCTTCAACTATACTATCGGTAAAAATTAATGC
>CAZGQZ010000246.1:0-3776 GCA_964527985.1 uncultured Rikenellaceae bacterium
ACATGTTGACGAGGGCGTTCAGTAGTTTATTTAGGGCGATATAAAAACCCTGGTTCGGGGTTTTCAACAGGAGGTTTAATAGGTGTAGGGGTTGGCCTCTCAGGATTTCTAATGTCAATATCGGCTACATATTCCCAGCCTGTTTGGGTTAGCTTAAAACCGTCGTAGGAAAGGTCGGGTACATAAAACTGATAATTTTCCGCATAATCGTTTCGCATTGGGCTCAAATGGTCAAAAACAATCATTTGGTTTTCTTCCTCCCACTTCAGTACCATTGAGGCTCTTGCCGAATACTCAAAAATAATACGTGTTAGCCTATTTCCTCTTACCGAAAAAACGGGTAAACCAAACTGAGGCACGCCGCTATCGGTTAATGTAATTGTTTCAATAATTCGCTTTGCCGAAAAATAATTGTTCATATCAACGCCAAAAAGGGTAAAAACTTCCTGCCCCATTATTATGTCGTTGCGAATGTAATAGTAGAGTGCACCATGCCATGTAGATGCAGAAAGGCTTTGCATCTGAGGTGTTTCTATCTGCTTGCGATTATCGGTTAGCGGAAAAATTTGCTGATCACCGTTAATGTTGGTTTGGATAAACCCAAAGTACTTCTGGTTGCCTCCTGCTTGTGGTATATTCCAGGTAATTATGCGAAGTTTACTGTTCGGCGATGTTAAAATACCAACTTTTTCAACCTTGCTAAAGGGGTATTCAAACGAGTTTTCAGTAAGCAAAGCATCGTAAAAAAGCGATATAAGCTCATTGTTAAGCTCATTCTTCTCGTTGAAGCTGCTTGCGGTTTCAATGCTTTCGATGATGCTTACAATTCTGTCTTCAATGCTGCTAATATTCGGGTTGCTTAATGAAAACCCATTGAGGGTTGTAAGCATTATGGTTATTGATAAAGTGAAATTCTTAAACATATTGGTTGTTTCGGTGTTTACTCATTTAACGTAATTAATCGAACTTAGTTTAATATGAATTTTAACGATTTGCTTAAACGGTTATTGTCCGTTAAGTTTTTACTAGGTATTCTTATTGGTGGTGCATTAGGGTATGCATATTATCATTTTATTGGTTGTAGAGGCGGTAGCTGTCCAATGTGGGCCGACCCTTGGCGAAGTACGCTTATAGGGATGGCCTTTGGTGGTATTTTACTTTTCGATACATCAAAAAAGAGCGAAAAGCCTAAAGCCGATCAAGAGCCTGAATAATTTTTTCGCAGGCCTGTTCAATTTCGTCATAGCTAATTATGAGAGGTGGAGCAATCCTAAATGCAGTGCTGCAAAATAGGAACCAATCGGTAACAAAGCCAATTTCTAAACCAAGGTGAATAAACTTTTGGACCTTCTCAAACGATCCGAGTTCAACAGCCATAAATAGCCCCGATGAGCGAATCCCCTTTACCTTTGGGTGACCTTCAAGCCGGTTTCGGAATAGCTGTTCTTTTTTATCTACGTCATCAACCAGATTTAGAGAAGTAAGCAGCTCGAGTGACTTTAGCGATGCAGCGCACGATACCGGGTGCCCTCCAAAGGTAGTAATATGCCCTAAAACGGGGTTATGCGTAAGCGTTCCCATTATCTCTTTTGATGATATGAAAGCACCCAATGGCATTCCTCCACCAAAGGCTTTGGCCAATAAAAGTATATCAGGAACTACTCCACACTTTTCAAAGGCAAAGTTTTTGCCTGTTCGTCCCATTCCCGTTTGAATTTCATCGAAAACGAGCAGAGTGCCAGTTTCGTTACACTGTTTGCGCAGCGCGCTTAAAAAATCATTCAGGGGTTCAATAATTCCTGCCTCACCCTGAACGGGTTCAACAACAACGCATGCAGTTGAAGAGTCAATTCTATTTAAATCGTCAAAATTGTTAAATCTTAGATGCTTTACTCCTGGGAGTAAGGGCCTGAAAGCTTGCTTAAAATCCTCGCTACCCATTAGGCTTAAGGCACCGTTTGTTCCGCCATGGTAGGCGTTTATAAACGAAATTATATTGGGTCTGCCAGTATACCTTTTTGCAAGCTTTATGGCTCCTTCAACGGCCTCGCTGCCCGAATTAACAAAGTACACGCTTTGGAGTTTTTGGGGCAGCATTTCGCAAATCGCTTCAGCAAGCTTAACCTGAGGATGTTGAACAAACTCACCGTAAACCATTAAGTGCATGTACTTTTGTGCTTGTTCGGTAACCGCTTTTACCACGTCGTTGTGCGAGTGTCCCACATTGCTAACTGAGACCCCTGAGATAAGATCAATTATTTTTTTCCCGCTAGGTGTGTAAAGATAAACCCCTTCGGCTTTTTCAATTTCAAGCTGGAGGGGCGAATCAGATGTTTGAGCTAGGTATTTAAGGAATAGCTCCCGATGTGTAAGCATTACTTGTATCCGTTATTTATTCATTAAGTTAATGTCGTTCAGTAATTTCTCTTTATACGATTTGCCTATTGGGATAATTTTCCTGCCTTCGGCAAGTTTTATTATCACAGAGTTGTCCTCAATGCTGAAAATCTCCCTGATATTTACAATAAATGATCGGTGAACACGCTTAAACAGCGAATTTGGCAGCTGATTTTCAATTGCCTTCATGGTAAAGTGAATTGTGAACTTATCGTTACGGGTATTTATTACAACGTAGTTCTCAAGCGCCTCAACCCACAAAATATCGCTGTACTTAATTTTCACCAGCGAGTTACTCTTTTTAATAAAAATCTCTTTTTCATCTCCTATCTGAGCGTTTCTGCTGCTATTCTCCAACGCTTTATTTGCCGCTTTAAAAAAACGAGCGTAGTTAATAGGCTTAAGCAAATAGTCGGTTACGCTATATTCAAAGGCCTCAAGGGCATATTTTTCACGCGATGATACAATGATTATTTGAGGGGGATGCGTTATCGTGTTTAGAAAGTCAATTCCTGTCATTTCGGGCATTTCAATGTCCAAAAAGATAAGGTCAACGCTGTTTCCATCTTTAATAAAGTTAATGGCATCCACAGCGTTGTTAAAAGTTTGCAGCAATTCCAGAAAACTTGTACGGTTTACATAATCTTCGAGAACTCGGCACGACATGATGTCGTCGTCAATGAGGATACATTTCATAGGACAAAAAGTATCTGTTAATATGACGAAAATACGAAAATTATTGATGAGTTCAATAATTATGAGGATAATTATCCCATTATATTTTTCTGAGATAAAAATCGCTTCTCAATCGATCGCCAGCTTCGAATGGATAGCCTGAGCCATTCATGCATTAAATCTTGGTTTTCGCTGTTACTTAACAGGTAGTCGATATTTGAGTTGCGTAGTCTTTCGGAAAGTGTATGCAGGCATATAGCAGCCGAAACCGATATGTTTAGGCTTTCGGTAAAGCCATATGTTGGTATTAGCATGTATTCGTCAGCGTTGTTTAAAACATCTGCTGATAGGCCACTAAGTTCGGTGCCAAAGAAAAGGGCAAATTTCCCCTTTTCTATGTCAAACTCATTGAGCGTTGTTTGGTATGTATGGGGAGATGTGGCAACAATTCGATAGCCCTGTTCCCTAAGCGTACGAATGGCTGCTAGAGTGTTGTTCTGTTCCTTGTTGTATTTGCAGATATTTAACCATTTTGTTGAGCCCATTACAACCTTAGGGTTTATGTTGAACTCATTTGTGTTCTCAATAATATGAACGTCTTGCACTCCAAAGCAATCGCACGATCGGAGAACTGCACTAGCATTTTGCGATTGGTAAATATCCTCAAGAACAACTGTAAGGTAACGGCTTCGGTTGCTTAAAAC
>CAZGQZ010000247.1:0-3726 GCA_964527985.1 uncultured Rikenellaceae bacterium
TTTCATTCCCTATCGAAGCGATTCCTGCACCATCATCCCAGCTGTTGGTTGATGAGGCATCAATATCAGCAGTTTGAATGTAGTGCTTGTCCCATTCAGTATCGCTTTGCGAAAGCCAGTAGAGGTTGTCGAGGGTTTCAATTTGGTACGGATTAGCCTCGGTACCATCGCCTGCTGCGGGTGGAGTAGAAGTTTGGGCGTTGATTATTAACGTTGAGAAAATGTAAAAACTAACAAGTAAAAACTTTGCCAGTAATAAATGGTTGTGCTTCATGGTTTAGGTTGTATTAAATTTGCTCATAAATATTTATGCGGGCAAAAATAGCAACATAAGCACAATCAGTATTGTACAAAAAGCGCTGTGTTTAAGCGTATTGTGTGAACGGCGTGTGTGGGCTAGTAAACGGTAGGGAATGTTTTTTAAACGGTGCTTATTCGTTTATAATGTTTTGTAAAATACTTTTAAACTCGTCTCGTCTTCTTCGGGCTAGCTTAATTGTTGATTCATCGGACATGATTATTAGGCTTTTTTCAGAATTATAGCCTTTTACGAAGTGGAGGTTAATGAGATATGATTTATGCGAACGGAAAAAGTAATCGGACTCAATTTTTTGCTCAACATCTTTCAATGATTTTGTAACTAAAATGCTCTTATTATTGTTTAGCCTAATCTCTGAATATACGCTATGGGCTTTAATGCTAATAATGTCATCAATATTTACAATAATGAAACCTGATTTTGAGTTTAACATCAGCTTCTTATTGTCATCGTTTTGAGCTTCGCTAATTAATTTATGGTAATCAACTCGGTATTTGTTTTCATAAGCTAATCGTTGAGAAACCTTAAGCAGTGCCTCGCTAACTTTTGAAACAGATATGGGTTTTAGTATATAATCTGCGGCATTATTCTTTATTGCACGGAGGGCATAATGCTCATATGCAGTAGCAAAAACAACCTCAAAGTTAATGCTTGGGATGCTTTCGAGTAATTCGAAACCTGTAAGCTCGGGCATTTCAATATCTAAAAAAACCACATCGGGTTTGTGCTTTAGGATCAGTCCGGCTCCTTCTAACGGATTGGTTGTTGTTCCCAGAATTGTATGGCTTATTTTGCAAAATTTTAGCGAGTTTTCAATCGCTTCAATTGCATCTCTTTCGTCATCAATAATTATAATGCCAAGTTTCATGTTTAAACGCTTTTTGATGCTAAAACTTTAAATTCAATTTCAACCCTTGTACCTGTTTCTCCAGTTTTATTGTCGCTTAAATCAATCATACTAATTTGTATATCATTGTTGTATAAACTGCTATAAAGGTTTAACCTTTTATTGGTAATGTATGTTCCGTACGATCGGTTTTTTTTGTTTTTGTTAACTTGTTTTGACTCTTCTAGCCCAATACCATTGTCCTCAATGTGTATTTTAATTCTATCATCTTTTTTAAGGAGCCTAACCTTTAGCTCTTTTGCTCCATCTTTTTGTCTAAGCCCATGGTGTATGGCATTCTCCACAAAGGGTTGCAAGATAAGCGGAGGCACTTTCACTTCATTAATGTTGATGTTATTATCGATAATTAGCTGATAGCTAAAACTATTTTTAAATCGGGTTAATTCTAAATCAATGTAGAGTTTTAACGCATCTAGTTCTTCATCAAGTGTTATGGCAGAGTTTTGTGAGTTGTTCAGGACCCTTCTCATTAAATTTCCAAATTTCGATAGGTACTCACTCGACTTGATTAAATCATTTTTCAAAATATAGCTCTGGATAGAATTTAAGGAGTTAAAAATAAAATGAGGATTCATTTGTGCGCTTAGTGCTTTTTGCCTGTATTTATTTAGTTCAGATTCAAGGTCGTTCCTTTTTCGTATTTCGGCAATTTTAATTCTAAGAATGGTAAATGCCAGCACAGATGCTATAAGCAAGCTGATGAGAATAATTGCTACTTTAAACAAAACGGTTTGGCGCAAGGCTTTTTTAATACTAAAGGTTATGCTAGCAGGTTCAGCAGAGTATTTTCCGAAACTATTAATTGCTTGTACCTTAAATTTGTAGCTACCCGGAGGCAACAAGGCATAACGTACAGATAGATCTTCCGTTTTTTGCCATTCTTTGTCAACCCCTTCAAGTTTATAGAAGTATTGTATTGGTTTGTTTCGTTTGAAGTTTAGGGCTACAAACGATATTTCAATAAAATTCTGATTGTGATTTAGCTTGTAGTCCTTCATCAGAGTAGTATCTCTTGAAGCGACTTTAAAGTTTGTTATGTAAATATGGGAGGGTTTTCCGTCTATCTCCTTGTTTAAGTACGATACACCTTTGCTTGTGCCAATAAACAGGGTATTGCCTAACACTGCTATATCTTTTATTCCATTTGTTATAAGACCGTGGCCTGTATTTAAAAGTGTAATATTTTGTATCTTGTTAAAATCATTAAAACTTACTTTGGCAATACCATTATTGGTTCCCAAAAATATTGTTGAGTCACTTTTAACAATAGATGTTATTGAGTTGCCAGGTAATCCGTCTTTTATGCTATACTTGTAAAGTCTCTCGTTATTTAGTTTAAGCAAACCTGATCCTTTTGTGCCAATCCAAATATTGTCGCCTTCTAATAGTAAGGTATTAATCCTGCTATTGAGTTCATTAAACCTGTTATCCTTTTTATACCCTCTAGTTCTATAGTTAAATGAAACAAGCCCGATATCTGTTCCTAAAAGAATGATGCTATCGTTTAGCCTAATAGCATCATAAATATCTGAAACACCATTAATCTTTTCGTGTCTAGTAATCTTTTTTTTGTTGAAGTAGCGAATGTTATTGGAGGAGACGAATATAAGGCTATCTCTAGAGATTTTTAAAACGATCCTATAGCAGGCTTCATTGTAATTAATAATTTTGTTTCTATAAACTAGATATGTACCTAATAGGCTATTCCCAATTACTAGGGTATCTCCAATCCACTGTAATAGTTTGCAGTCAACAGGTTTTTGGGTAATATTAAGGTTATAGGTTTTTATGTTGTTTTGGTCAAACTCGTAGTATTCTAGTCCACTACCACCAAAGTATATTTTTTCATTATTTATGGTAAACTCATTAGTCGAGGGATTACCTTCAAAGTTTTGTTTTGTAATGTGCTTGATGTCCAATGAGGGGTAATAGAGTATACCATCTTCAAGTGTTGTAATCCAAAAGCTATCTTCAGAGTCTCTCAGTACTGAGCTAACAGAGCTATTAGCCGCCAAGTGAAACGCTTTACTAGTAAAACTTAAATCATTAAATGCTGCAGCACCATTTTTTAAAAAACCAATCCATATTAATCCATTACTATCAGATGATATCCATATAATCTCTTCTTTAAAATCAACTTTTCTAAAGTTGCCTATCGAATCTACTATGTAAAGAGTTTTATACTCCGAATATAAAATATGATTTTGGTGGTAGTGAGCAAATGCTCTGATGTAAGGTTTCTTTCTTGTTTGTATTGTAATTTTTTCGCTGTTACTATAGTTTAAGTTAACTACTACTCTATTCACTTTATTTCGATAATTATATAGAAGCTGATTGTCAAAAAAAACAATATTGCTAGCATTTTTGGATTTATCGAGTTCAATTACTTCACCACCTGACGTTATTTTTAGCAAATGGTTATTATAAAACCCAATGTAAATATTATCTGTAGAGTCAATATAAAAACTTCGTTTAATGGGATATGCAGAATCTTCTAGTT
>CAZGQZ010000248.1:0-3725 GCA_964527985.1 uncultured Rikenellaceae bacterium
GAGCAGGTACAGCTTATGAAACGCCGCGGAGGCGTTGGTCACGACCTTTCGCACATAAGGCCCAAAGGTAGCCCTGTGCTAAACAGCGCGCTGACCTCAACAGGCGTAGTGCCGTTTATGGAACGCTACTCCAACTCAACCCGCGAGGTAGCCCAAGACGGTCGCCGTGGAGCCCTTATGCTCTCCATTTCAGCCAAACATCCCGATGCAGAAAAGTTCATCGATGCCAAAATGGAGGCGGGTAAAATTACTGGCGCAAACGTGTCGGTTAAAATCGACGACGACTTTATGAAATCCGTAATCGAAGGTACCCCCTACGTTCAGCAATACCCTGTAAACTCGTCCAATCCTTCGTATCGGCAAGAAGTTAACGCACAAGAAATTTGGAAGAAGATTATCCACAACGCATGGAAATCGGCTGAACCTGGCGTGCTATTTTGGGATACAGTAATTAACGAATCGGTACCCGATAGCTATGCCGACTTAGGCTTTCAAACCGTTTCCACCAATCCCTGTGGCGAAATCCCCCTTTGCCCATACGACAGCTGTCGCCTGCTTGCACTTAACCTTTACGGTTACGTTGACAAACCCTTTACATCTGAGGCCAAGTTCAACTTCGAACTTTTCCGCAAGCATGTGCATAGCGCTCAACGCATAATGGATGACATCATCGACCTTGAACTCGAAAAAATTGATGCCATACAAGCAAAAATTGATCGCGACCCCGAGGATGAGGAAATTAAAGCGGTTGAAGGAAACCTGTGGAACAAGATTAGGCAAAAAGCCATACAAGGTCGCAGAACAGGCATTGGCATAACCGCCGAAGGCGACATGCTAGCCGCACTTGGGTTACAGTATGGCTCCGATATTGCCATCGATTTTGCCGTTGAGGTACAAAAAACGCTTGCTGTTGAAGCCTACCGCTCATCGGTTTACCTTGCTAAAGAGCGTGGACCCTTCCCCATATTCGACGCACAACGCGAAAAGAAAAATCCGTTTATCAACAGAATTAAGGAAGAAGATGAAACGCTTTACGCCGATATGGTTAAGTACGGCCGCAGGAACATTGCTCTGCTTACCATTGCTCCAACAGGCACAACAAGCTTAATGACCCAAACCACATCGGGAATTGAGCCCGTATTCATGCCTTTCTACAAGCGTAGGCGCAAGGTTAACCCTAACGATAAAAACATAACGGTTTCGTTTACCGATGAGGTGGGCGACTCGTGGGAAGAATTCAACGTATTTCACCATAAATTCCTGACTTGGCTTGAGGTTAATGGCTACAACCCCGATGAGGTAAAAACCTACAGCGAAGAAGAGGTGCAAAAGCTCATCGAAAAATCGCCTTATCACAAGGCTACATCAAACGATGTTGACTGGGTGAGCAAAGTAAAAATGCAGGGGATGATTCAGAAATGGGTTGACCACTCAATAAGCGTAACGGTTAATCTTCCTGAAGATATCTCAGAAGAGATGGTAGCCAAAGTATACCAAACCGCTTGGGAAAGCGGATGCAAAGGCTGTACGGTTTACCGCGAAGGCTCGCGCGATGGTGTGCTAATATCATCGAAAAAGAAGGAACAAAACGCCGACGCAGAAAGCGCTCCGGCAAAACGCCCCGACGTACTCGACTGCGAAGTTATTCGATTCAAAAATAATCACGAAAATTGGATTGCTTTTGTTGGGCTCTACAACGAAAAACCCTACGAAATTTTCACCGGCCTTTCGGAAGATGATGTGCTGCCAATACCTAAAGCCGTTACTAACGGCCGAATCCTTAAGATTAAGGATGAGAATGGAAGCCGCTACGATTTTCAGTACGTTGATAAGTATGGGTACACAAATACCATTGGTGGCCTTTCACATATGTTCAACAAGGAGTTTTGGAACTACGCTAAGCTAATTTCAGGCGTACTGCGTAACGGCATGCCCATTACCGATGTGGTTAACCTAATTAGCTCGCTAAGGCTCGACAACGAAACCATCAACACATGGAATGCCGGTGTAGAAAGAGCGCTACGCAGATACATCCCAAACGGAACCAAAGCCAAAACTGGTAAAAAGTGTACCGAGTGCGGATCCGATTCGCTAATCTACCAAGAGGGTTGCCTAATATGCCAAAGCTGCGGAAACTCTAAATGCGGTTAGAGTCTTATACCAACCTTACATAACCCCAATCCCCTGTTGAACTTATCGGCAGGGGATTTTTACTAGTATAGCTCAATAAATTCGTAGGTATTTCCCACATGCGAAAGATACTGCATAAAGCCATCGATGGGCAAAACGAGTGATGCGGTGTTTAGGTTTGGGTGGAAGCTGATATGCTTTGCATTCTGCAAATTCTTGTCGATAAAGAGGTGTACATGGTTATCGGTATCGTGAATTAGTCCAAATGGCGAAACCGAACCAGGTTCGAGCCCCAGATACTTGCGCATGCGTTTTGGCGATGCAAATGTAAGCTTACCCTGCCTTAGCCTTTGCTCTAGGTCTTTAATTGCCAGAGTTTGCCTGTAATCGAAAACAACAAGGTAATGCTTATTGCCTTTATGGTTGCGAAAGAACAAGTTTTTGCAGTGAGCGGAGTTAATACCCTCCCAGTACTTTGAAGCCTCCTCAACGGTGGGAACAGGTGGGTGCTCATGGTAAGTAAAAATAATGCCAAGGCTTTGGAGCATTTTGTACACCTCAGCATCGCCGCGAAAATTGTTATAATCCATAGTGAAACTAAAGCCTTACTCCCATTAGAACAATATCGTCAATTCGAGGGGTATCGCCTTGCCAGCTAACCAGCCTTTGGTATAGCACATCGCGCTGCTCGCTCATTGGCAAGTGATGAATTTTCAGAAGAAGTTCCTTTAAATTCTTAATCATAAACTTACGCTGATCGGGACCACCAAACTGATCGGAGTATCCATCGGAGAAGGTATAAAGCACATCGCCTTTTTTATACTCCATAACATGGTTTGTAAAAGGCGTGTCGCACTTAATGTGAATACCTATAGGCATCTTGTCGCCCTTAATTTGAATAAGCTCATTATCGCGAATTAGGACTAGCGGATTGTTTGCCCCAGCAAACTCGAGCATACCGGTTTCGGTATCGATAATGTATACGGCAATGTCCATCCCATCCTTACTCTCGCCTGCTTTGCCTGTTTGGTGAAGCGATGCGATAATCATTGAACGAAGTTGATCGAGCATTTGCGAAGCGGTAAACTTCTCCCCTTTTGCTGTAATTTGGGTTAAAAACGCAATGCCTAGCATACTCATGAAACCACCGGGTACACCATGACCTGTGCAATCGGAAATTACACAAATTTTTCTGCTTCCAATTTGAGTGTGCCAGTAAAAATCGCCGCTAACTATATCGCGAGGTAGGAAAAGGATAAAGTATTCGCCAAAAATATCGTCAATTGCCTCTTTAGGCGTAAGCAGAGCGTTTTGTATTCTGCTTGCATAGCTAATACTACTCTTTATCTCCTCGTTTTGCTCAAAAATCTTATCGCGCTGCTGCTCGAGCTCCTCCTTCTGCGCAACAACCTCAGCAGTTCGTTCCTTAACTATTTGTTCGAGTCGGATTTTTTCGGCAATAAGCCTACGAGTGTTGTACGCTACAATTGCCCAAACCAAAATACCCAATAGAATTACATACCCAATAATGGCTACAATTGACCTGTACCAAGGAGGTTTAACTGAGAAGCTATATTCGGCTATACGGCTCTCGG
>CAZGQZ010000249.1:0-3686 GCA_964527985.1 uncultured Rikenellaceae bacterium
TGTAATGTATGATTGAAACATATTTTGCATATCCTGAATTTATTTGCTCAAAATTGCAAATTATTTACCATTTTATTACTTTCCTAAAACACATAATTATTTGGCATCAACCTCAACCAACCCATTCAATAGCTCGTGGCAGTAGTTCTCGTAAACATCGTAAAGGTTTTGGGTGGAATAGGTAATAAGCTGGGTAGTTCCATTGCTATTTGAGTAGTAGTAACCATAGTAAAAAAACTTAATGCCTTGCATGGTGCCATTCATTAATAAATGGAGCACGGTTAATCCGTTTACCTTGCGAAACTCCTGCTTAACAATCTGTAAATCGGGAGCAGCACTCCTACCGTTCTCTAAGGCAATGTTTCGCAGGGTGAGTAATGGTATCTCAACTCCTTCGGTGATGGCCATGCCGTATAAATCACCGTCCTTTAGTTCAAACTCGTACTCTGCTTCGGGATTATTGGTTGCCTTGCCAAATTTCCATTGCTTAGGGTTAACCCAAAAACCTATGCCATTGCGCTTGCTCTTTAGCAGAAATGTAGCATCATCGCTCTTTTCAAACAAATGCTGATTGGTTGCTATTTGCTCTACTACCTCCTCAACGGGATTTTTATACTGCCATGTGCCATCATCGAAAAGAATTACCTCATCGCCTTGCTCGGTAATGGCATTTGTTTGGGCGCTAAGCCCAAGGGTACTTAGCAGCAGAAAAAGTATTATGGTAAATGGTTTCATGCAATTGTCCTATTAAAATCCTTCCTAAAAGTAGGCAAAAAGCTACATATCGTCAAAGGGCGATTTTATTTTTTGTAGGCTTTGGTTACTTACATGGGTATATATTTCGGTTGTTTTACTGCTCTTATGCCCAAGTAAAGTCTGTATGTAGCGCAAATCGGTACCCGCTTCGAGCAAATGGGTTGCATAGCTGTGCCTTAGCCAATGCAGCGTAACGGGCTTTTTTACCTTCGATTTTGCCAAAGCCTGCTTAAACACGCTTTGTAAGCTCTGCTCGTTGTACTGCTGGCCCTCGGCTTGCCCTTCAAAAAGCCAAACCTTTGGTTTGTAAAGCTTAAAGTAATCCTCAAGCATGGCAATGGTTTTTTCCGAAATGGGAACAACCCTATCCTTACGCCCTTTAGCATTGCGAATGGTAAGCATATTACGCTGCCTGTCAATATCCGCTGGCCTGATGTTTAGCAGCTCGCTGCGCCGCAGTCCGCAAGCGTAAATTAGGCAAAGCATGGTTCGATGCTTTACGTTGCTGTGGGCTTTTACTATCTGCTCAACCTCTTGCTTACTGAGTACGTTTGGCAACTTGTGCTCACGTCGCGGTCGCTCTAGCTTTTCAATGTCGATGCTCGATTGCACAATCTCACGGAAAAAGAGTTTAAGCGAACTTACTAGCTGATTCTGATAGGTAAAACTATACCCCTCGGCCATTAGCACTTTGTGCACAAAATCGATTACGTCGCTGTTGGTAACCTCGGGCAAATCCTTTTCGCCCAAGTAGCCAGCAAACATGCTCAGTAGCTCGGTGTACGCAGCAATTGTATTCTCGCTGTAGCGCTTATGCTTAAGCCATTTTTTAAAGGTTTCGATATGCTCAGCATTACGCTGTGTAGGTTGCTGTTTTTTGCTTCGTTCCTTTTGTGCAACGGTAAGGCTGGGCTTATCCTTCGAGAAGGCGGAATAATCGACCCAGGCCTTTCCTCTAAATGCAAGGTAGGTTTTCTCGAGGTTAAAGTCGCGACCGTTAATGTACCAACAACCATTGGTTTGGCTCCAGCGCGAGCCATCGAGTTGCTTTACAATTTCAATAAGATCTTTATCCCACGAAAACTTTATGAAAACAACCCTATTCCCCCGGTGAAATCCCTTTGAGAGAACTACTTCAAGATTACTCATAGCTTATGGTTTTTATACAGCTTCGCCCCGTCAGTCCCATTATTACAGTTGGCGTGTAAGGGGAGAGAATGACAAACGGAATTTAAAAGTAGAAAAATATCCCATAAATACAGCATTAGATGGCAAATAATGCGAAAAAAATCGGTTAATGTCCGTGTGGTTTGTGATGTTTTCTACAAACGTTTGCAGTGTTGCCGTTTCGGCACGAAAATTAGCCCAAATCAAATCGTAATTTCTACAAAAGAAATCAGTCAAACTACTCTCAAACCATTTCCTGATTAATGGCAATGTATTTATTACAAAACTATTTAATTGTTAACGTTTTATTAAACTACTGACCATTGCATAGTTTTGAATTTTGCCAAAAAATGAGTACTTTTGCAATCCAATTTCAGAACTTGGGCTGAAACTTTCCTTTGCAATCAGTACTTCTGAGTAACATCTAAAAAAGCAAACCTTCAACTTGAGCAAAGGAAACGGCTCAGCTAGCACCAAGTGTGCTTTTAAAACCGCAAAAATTGATTCGATATGACATACATTCCAGAAAAAATTGCACTTTCGGCCAGGTCGCTCACGCTACTGCGCAAGCTATTTAGGGAGAATCCAAGACTTGAGGAGATTTACACCCAATCGGCTACGCTCGATGAGGCCAAGCAGAAAGTACGCGAATGGGCCATGGAGGTTCTGAGTGAAAACCCCGAAGCGGTTGGCTACTACAACAGCGAAAAGGGCGGACGCTCAGGTTTTGAGCAGCTACGTTGGCAAGACTTTGCAGCCATCCGCATCCTCGACTACCTGGATCACTCGGGACGCGAGTTTTCAAACCCATACCGCAACGGCCAAAAAACGCTTACCGCTCCTTTTCAGCTTCTATGGCTTGGGATAAAAAAAGGTTCAGGTGGCGCTAAGCCTCTATTCTTTCAGGATATGATTCACCTTTTTCGGCAGCTGAGCAACCAGCTTCCGCAAAACATCCCAAGCAGAGAAAAGGTGGAAGAGTGGATGGAACGCTGGCACGATGGGCTTGACCCAAACGTTATAAGAATTCGCGAGGAGAACAAGGAGCGCATCATCCGCATACTAATGCGAAACATTAACAGCTGCGAAATTGGCGATACCCGCTACTGCTTTGAGGATGGGCTAACCGATGAGCAAAAAATTGAAAAGATGCGCGAATGGTGGGACGACTACCGTTTCCACCTGCGGTTTGCCGTGCGTTCGCCAAAGCTGCTCAACGAGCTGCTCGACTACTCGCTCGATTTAGAAACGCAAAAAATTCTTGAAAAGGCCGATAAGAAAGGAATCCCCTTCTTTGTAAACCCATACTACCTTTCATTACTTAACGCCCGAACATCGGACTTTACTGCCGGATCGGATTTGGCCATTCGCCATTACGTTATCTATAGCAAACCGCTAATCGACCAATTTGGTAACATACAAGCATGGGAAAAAGAGGACAAGGTTGAACCCGGCAAACCCAATGCTGCGGGTTGGCTCCTGCCCTCGCACCATAGCGTTCACCGCCGTTACCCCGAAGTGGCTATTCTTATCCCCGATACCATGGGACGTGCCTGTGGAGGATTGTGCGTATCGTGCCAACGTATGTACGATTTTCAGCGCGGAAACCTCAACTTTAATCTCGATAAGCTTAAGCCCAACGAAACCTGGGACGAAAAGCTGCAACGGTTGCTCAAGTACTGGGAGAACGATACGCAGCTTCGCGATATACTAATTACCGGTGGCGATGCGCTGATGAGCCAAAATAAATCGCTGAAGAAGAT
>CAZGQZ010000250.1:0-3675 GCA_964527985.1 uncultured Rikenellaceae bacterium
TGGTATAGGTTGTTCCCTGTGTAAATCCGCTTAACTGAACATATTTTGGATTGCTCTCGCAGGCAAAAATTAGCAGTATAAATGGGATTGCTATTACAAAAACTTTTTTCATCATGTCAACTATTAAAATTGGGCAAGCTAAAAAAGCTGCTTGAAAAGCACCATAATATCGGTGCTTACACTATAGTTTTTTGCGTACAAAATATTTAGCCTGTCAATTGTTGTAGCATTAACCGCCTCAAATTTTTTTGTTTTTAACGGTGAAAAAACTCCTTGCCTAAGCTTGGGCAACCCGCCAATATCAACCCCATTAAAAACGGCATAGCCAACCCAAGTGAACCTTCCCCAAATTACCCCAAAGGCTTTGGTTATTACAAAGCCAAAATGTTTCACAAAAAGCACAAGGAAAGGAGAAAGGAGAATTATTGCGAGTGATACAAAAACATCGAAAACACGCTTGTTCCGCCTATTCTCAGGCTTTGAAATTGCGCTAAAATCAACAGTGTATAAATCGCCAGCAGTATCAATTGAGTTACTGCCAATAACCGATGAGCTATCGGGAGGTGCAATTTTATAGTCGATACCCAACGGCACAAGGGTTAGCATAGTTTTAATAATATCCTGAGATGATAGATTGCCCGAGCAAAAAATTACCTCGTCAATGGAATTTACCCGAACAAACTCATCGAGCTGATTAAACGTTACGGTTTGTTTATCGCTTGTAAACACGTTTGATGGTGATACAAAACCAATAATATTGAACTCAACTTTTGCATCATTTAAAATATCGCGCACGCGTTGTATCTCATCAACTTCGCCAACAATAGCCACCCGCTTAAGCTTTCGAAAAGCCGGGAACACATCCCTACGATAGTAACCAATAGCCCAATGGGCAAGCTGCACAATTACAGCCGACCAAAAAGTTACGAGCAGAATAACGGCCCTTGAGTATCGCAAACTATTTGGTAATAAAGCGTATATAGCCAGAATAGCTAGCGTTCCAATTCCAATTCCCCTTGCTGCGGCAAAAAGCTTTTGCGGCTTATCGTAGGCACCCGACAACCACGATGAAATCAACCAAACTACAATGTAAAACGCAGACA
Organism: uncultured Rikenellaceae bacterium; assembly: GCA_964527985.1. Lineage (GTDB taxonomy): Bacteria > Bacteroidota > Bacteroidia > Bacteroidales > Tenuifilaceae > Perlabentimonas. The sequence continues at coordinate 1,104 of CAZGQZ010000250.1, forward strand.
TGATATAAACCAAATCCTGGTTATAGCCCCACTCTCCATGAAATTTTATTTTATCCCATAGCGGAAGTACCACGGCAAATCCAGCAACCATAATTAGCCCATCGAGCAATGGGTGAATAATGCGGTAAACAAAACGCTTTACAATGCTTAGCCCTGCCCTAAAATAAATAGCTAAGTATATAAGAGCAATATAGAACCAAGCGTTTTTACGGCTAAAATGCTTACGCGCAAATATCATCATTGCCTTGTAAAAAACCAGCACGTAGTTTATGCTACCCTTCTTTGTGCTCTCACCTTTATAGTGAATAATAGTGGTTTCGGGAAAGTAATAATTCTTGTATCCACCTTTAATAATCCTAAATGAAAGGTCAATATCCTCACCATACATAAAGAAACTCTCATCGAGCAAACCTACCTTATCCAAAGCCTCCTTGCGCATAAACATAAACGCTCCCGGAAGAATTTCAATCTCGTGAGTTTGGTTAGGATCGAGATGACCAAGATGGTAACGAGCAAAAACACGCGACTTAGGAAATAGGCGTGATAAACCAAATATCTTATAAAACGATACCATTGGCGATGGCATGGCCCGCTTGGACTCGGGCAGGAACTTTCCCTTGCCGTCAATCATTTTAACCGAAATACTGCCTGCTTCGGGGTGCGATTGCATAAATGCAATGCATTTCGAAAAGGTATCCTCCTCAACAACGGTATCGGGGTTTAGCAGAAGGACAAATTCACCTTTTGCCATCCTTATTGCCTGATTATTGGCATAGGAAAAACCGTAGTTTACGCTATTCTCAATGAGCTTAACCTCAGGGAAACGCTGCCTGACCATTTGGCACGAACCATCGGCAGAGGCATTATCAACAACAAAAACCTCGGCATCAATATCTTTTAGGGCTTTGTAAACCGAAATAAGACACTGCTCGAGGAAATGCTTAACGTTGTAGTTAACTATTACTACCGATAAAGTCATACGATGGATTTATGCAGAGCCCAAAGGTATAAAAAAAAGGCTTCTCAAAGCAAGCTGAGAGAAGCCTTTAGCATTACAAACTGAGTATGGGTTTACATAAGCTGCCTAACAGCATCGGCAAGTCGCTTAACCCCCTCGTCGTTTTTCTCTTCCGACATAAACGAGAAGTTAAGCCGCATGGTGTTTTGTCCGCTACCATCGCAGTGGAAAACGTGACCAAGCACAAAGGCAACCTTTTGCTCGATGGCAATTTTAAACAGATCCTCCGATTTCATCCCTTCGGGAAGCGTAAGGAAAAGGAAAAGCCCGCCTTCGGGTTCGGTCCAGCTAACCCCCTCGGGCATGTACTTACGAAATGCTTCAAGCATGGCATCGCGCTTAATGCGGTAGCTATCAATTATCTTTTTCAAGTTCTCGTCAAAGTATCCCTTGTCGATATATTTGGCAGCAATTTTTTGCACAAATGGAGCAGTACAAAGGTCGGTTGCCTGTTTAGCCATTACAATTTTATCGATAATATCCTCATGAGCAACCACCCAACCAATGCGAAAGCCGGGCACAAAAATTTTCGACATGGTTCCAAGCAAAATTACATGGCCTGTTCCATCGAGTTCGTACATTGTTCGCTGTGGCTCACCGTCGAATCGGAGCTCGCGGTATGGGCTATCCTCAACAATAAGCACATCGAAACGGCGAGCTAGCTCAATAATTTCGAGCCTACGCGATTCGGGCATTGTTATCCCAGCAGGATTCTGAAAATCGGGTATGATGTAAATAAACTTGGGCTTTTCGCCGTTAGCCTTCATCTTCTCAAGCTCCTGCTCAAGCAAGTCGGCACGCATGCCCTTATCGTCGAGCTTAATGCCCACCATTTGCGCACCATAGGTGCTAAAAGCCGATAAGCCACCAAGGTACGATGGCAGGCCACAAATAATTTTATCGCCAGGATTAATAAAAATTTTAGGGATAAGATCGAGCGCTTGCTGCGATGCAGTGGTTATTACCAAATTGTTTAAGCTAAGCTTAAGCCCTTCGTTTTGGTAACGCTCAACAAGTATTTCGCGCAAACGGGCATCGCCTTCGGTTGCTCCATACTGAAGAGCTTGAGCGCCTTCGGTATCGAGCACCTCGCAGCTAATCTCCTTAAGCTGATCGATAGGAAAACTATCGGGCGATGGAAGTCCACCAGCAAACGAAATAATATCGGAGCGTTGAGTGAGCTTAAGCAGCTCGCGAATGGCAGAACGTTTCATGCCCTTTGCTGTAGTTGAAAAAACGCTGTTTAAATCGGTAACCATGGCAATATATTTTTAGTTTAACATTACAAATTGTTATAATATAAGGCAAATCAGGTATTAATTAAGTGAAATATCCTGCCACGAAGTTACCAATTGTAATTAAGCAAAGCAAGTTTCGATATTTTTATTTACAAAGATTATTTTAATATACCATACGATTATCCGCATAGGCAACTAGAGCTAAATAATTGTACATGTCGATGCCTTATGGCAAATTTAGCAAAGCGAAATGAGTCAACCGAGCGTTTTTTTTTGCGAGTTTGCCTGCTGGCAAGCAGGTTCGGCGCAGCCAATC
>CAZGQZ010000251.1:0-3671 GCA_964527985.1 uncultured Rikenellaceae bacterium
CTCAATGCGAACATCGCCATACTTGGTTTCAATATCAAGCTTTTTGCCTAACCAGTCGAGTTTATAAGTGGTATAACCACTGGTTCCCACAAGGTTGCTTATTCGCCCAAGTTTATATGTATCATACTTCGACTCAACAACCACCGAGCTAACCTCGTCGATTGCAACGTTGGTGTACTTGCTAAGTATAACAATTGCCTTTGCCTTAACAATATCCAAAGCACCATACTTTACATCAAAGCGCATCCAATCGAGCTCATCAATTGAAGCATTTCCGTAGCCAATAGTTATCATGCTTAACGGATCGTCGCTGCCATAAATAATTCTGTTGGCCTTTAGGTTACCGTATTTTATGTTGATACTAGAGTGCCCCGTAAGCTCATCGATAAAAATATCGCCAAATTTATTCTTCAGCTCAACATCAACGCTACTCGGCATTTTAATCCGATAGTCAATTTTAAGCTCTTTGGACGAGCTGCCAAAATTGAAATTGGTGAATGACTTCATTAGCTTTTCATCAATTTGCGTAACGCCTCGCACCTGATCGCCTTGCTGCTCAAGGGTAACGCTAATTGCCGAAAGCATTCGCTCGGCCCTCTCCTTGTTTGAGTGTTCAACGGTTATTACAACCTCAATGCTAATGCTATTCTTCTCCCAATTCTCAATGCTAACCAAGCCAAACCTATTGTCGATGAAGAGCGAAGAGCTGGTTGTAATACTAAACTCTTTACTAACATTTTTGGTTAGCTCAGCAGCTTTAGCATCTTGTAAATTAACCGAAACGGCAACAAAAAGGGCTAAGCCTAATAACTTCACTAATAATCTGGTTTTCATAATTTATAATATTAGAATTGCTGATTTACTACTTTGGTTTCACTTAAACTTGTTATAATACCCTCTAAAACGGCAAGTTGCGATTGATAATATCGGCTTATAACAAATGACGCTCGTTCGGGTTTTGGACTTTGAGCGAGTTCACTTAGCATTGTATCATAGCTATCGTTAAGCTCATTAAGGGTTAGTTGAATTTCAGCCTTAAGAGGGTCGCTATCGCCTGAGAGCATCTTATTAATAATCTGCTGTTTTTGGCTCACCTGATACTGGTACGACTGGTTAATCTGTAAAAGTTCGGGCGAGAGGTTTACCGAAACCAAATCGCTTTCAGCAGATGGCCTTATACCGTTAAAATTAAGCAGTAGGCTTAAACTTGCGGTTAGCACCAGTCCTACAACTGCAGCTGCACTAGCCACTAGCCAAAGGTTAACTTTGGGTTTTCCGTAGCGCAACTTTTGCTTATCCAAAAACCTAGAGGCATGTCCATGCGGAAGGTCAATAGCATCGAGACTATGCCTATTCTCTTTAATATATGCCTGAAGCTTATCCATGCCTTAACTATTTACTATTTTGTTTTAAAATATCAAAAAGACGTTGTTTTGCTCTTGTTAGCTGCGACCGAGAGGTTGAAGAGGTAATACCTAAAAGTTCTGCAATCTCGTCGTGGCTATAACCCTCAAAATAGAACAAGCTAATAATTGCCCTGTATCCTTCGGGGAGCTTTGCTATTCCCCACTTAAGCTGTTCAACCGATTTGGGTTCGAAATTAGCCAGCTCATCATCGGACTTTATTCCGTATGCGCTATCAAGCGGAATTTTATCTACCTTCGATTTCTTAATAAAATCAAGTGATGAATTAACTACAATCCGTTTTAACCATGCCCCAAAGCTAACCTCATTTCGGTATGTGTTAATCTTATCAAACGCTTTAAAGAACGCTTCTTGCATTACATCCTCGGCATCAAAGGTATCGCCAACTATTCTTAAGCAAGTACTGTACATTGCTTTAGCGTATAGCTTGTATAGCTCAAATTGCGCTTTTGTGTCGCCCTTTTTACAAAGGTCTATCAGCTGCTGATGAATATTGGGATACTTTTTAGCCCTCATATTTCTGGTTTAATGACGAACCTTGGAATAAATATGCTGCACCAAATTTGAAAAATATTATGCAAAGTAGCACAAAAAACTTGTTAACCCTTAAAATGAATTACCTTTTGAAAAGGGAAAGATGCAATAGGGGACAAGCCAAAGAAAGCGTTATGCTATTGAACAGAATTAAGCAATTTCCAATATCAAAAGGTAAAAAAATTTAACTTTGCTCCTTCGTATTAACCATAAAAAATCCCCTTAATGAAACGAAGCGCAAAAACAGCTAATGCCCGCAGGGTGTGCTTCCGCAGGTGGGATAACAAATCGTACAGCATTTTTAAAAGCCTTGGCATGCTAGTAAAGGTTAGCGTTATTTCGGCAACCTACAGCATTTTGGCAATGCCAATGGCTACATTTGCCCAACCCGATACGGTTGCCATTAGCAAAAATGTTGATATCGACGAAGTTGTTATCAGTTCACCCCAAGCGGTAAGCACTTACTCTGATCTAACTCGGGCAGTGCTGGTTATTACCAGCGACGAAATTTCCCAATTGCCCGTGAGCTCAATTAACGATTTGCTTGAAAATTTGGCAAGCATTGATGTTAGACAACGCGGCAGCAATGGCGTTCAAGCCGACCTAATTGTAAGAGGCGGCTCTTTCGATCAGGTACTTATCCTACTTAACGGTGTAAACATCACCGACCCCCAAACAGGCCATCACAATTTAAACATACCTATCGATCTTGAATCGGTTGACCGGATTGAAATTCTGCAAGGTCCTGGTGCACGAGTATACGGCCCTGGCGCATTTAGCGGTGCAATTAACATTATTACAACTACAAATAAAAAGAGTAAAGCCAGAGTAGCCGCTACCGCTGGAGAGTTTGGCCTTTTTAAGCTTAGCTCATCGGCATCGTACAAAAAAGATAAAACTAAATTATTTATTGCAGCCTCGCAGGCTCGATCCGATGGGTACATTAAAAATACCGATTTCAACCTTTACAACCTTTTTGCCCATTCGAATTACCAAGACGATAGCAATACAATAGACATCCAATTAGGCTACCAGTACAAAGCATTTGGTGCACAAAGTTTTTACACGCCTAAATATCCTGAGCAATTTGAGCAAACCTCAACATTTTTCACATCGGCCAGCTACTCAAAAAAAGTAGCCTCAATAACCCTATCACCACAGGTTTATATTCGTAACCATAACGACAGGTTCGAACTTTTTCGCTACGAGGCTCCCAATTGGTACAATGGGCACAACTACCACTCAACATTAGTTAGCGGAGGAAAAATTCAAGCAACCCTAATAACCAACTTTGAGAAAATTCGATTTGGATTTGAGCTACGAAACGAAAAGATTATTAGCAACGTACTCGGAAGTAACCTTGATAGCCCAAGGCCAGTAAAGGGAACAGATTACGAATACTACGACAAAGGGGCAACCCGCACCCTATTTAACGCTTTTGCCGATTACACCATATACCTTAATTCGTTTACCTTATCGGCAGGCGCACTTGTTTCCGAGAGTCGTGAATTTGGATACAACCACAGTTTTGGCTTTGACATGAGCTACAGAGTTTCCCGAATGGCAAATATTTTCGCATCAGTTAGCAATGCTATTCGGTTTCCTACATTTACCGACTTATACTATCAAGGCCCTACAAACTTCGGAAATGCTAACTTAAAACCCGAAAATGCATATAGCTACGAAATGGGTTTTAAACACAATAGCAATAC
>CAZGQZ010000252.1:0-302 GCA_964527985.1 uncultured Rikenellaceae bacterium
ATTTCCATCCTACTCTCGTAAGCTATGGTTTGCACCTTGCCGCTATCGTCGGTATCAATTCGCCAGAACTCAACATCATCAAAAAAAGTACTACGAATAAAGTACCACGAGTTGCCCTGCTGGTAGAAACTAGCGCCTGACCAACGCATATCAATTAAACTAAAGAGGTTGTGAAAGGCCTCCGCATCAGTATTGGTTTTTAGCTTGTAATTGTTTTGTATTGATGCAACAAACTGCGGCGAGGTGATTAGCTCGTACTCGCTGTTGTATGCAGTTGCAGCGTTGCCCGATACGAGGAACAG
>CAZGQZ010000252.1:316-3667 GCA_964527985.1 uncultured Rikenellaceae bacterium
ACTTTTCCGATTCGATAAGAGGCAAATTAGCCTGAGGCAATGTGTAGGCTATACCTGCTTTAACAATTACAGCATTTGAAATGCTTTGAAAAAGCGGGTTGTCGAATTGCACCTGAGTATAAAACTCGGAATTTACTTTAAGTTGATCTTCTGTAGCTTTGGACAAATTGGCACATAGCATTACAGCGATTATAGTTGCTAGAATTTTCATGATTTAAACATTTAAGTTTATGATGCTTCAGTCTTTCTCAAATCAAAAGTAGCGCATCATACCCTAGCATCTATAGAAGTATTTGAAAACGTATGGTGGGAGTTTGAAAACGTATGATTATAATTATCCACAAATTGTCACAAATCTTCTCATATTCAATTTGCAACAATTTATGGATAACAAAATTATTCTTTAGTCCAAATTCGAGTATTGAGATTTAGCTCCTTTACAATGGTTTGGTTCACCATAAAAAGATTGTACATAAACTCAACATCCTTAAATTTAACACCCGATGAAAATATTTTTGGTTCGAAAAGGTTTTTACTGAAACTCATAGCAACATATACCCTAGTGCCAATAAACGATAGGTGCATTTTTCGCTTGTACATCTTGTAAATATTTACCAGCGCTTCCATAATGGTTGGAGTGAGAATATATCGCGCTTCGGTTTGGTCGGTACCGTAAACTGCAAAAATTTTCTCAAACTCAGGATTTTCGAGTTTTACCAACTTACCTTTTGAGCTAACCTGCAGGCTTTGCCCAAACTTGCCAAGAAGGCGCTCCGCAGTATCGGGCTCAATGTAGGTTTTACCCATAATCTCCTTATTGAAATCGGCATGAAAGAAAAGCCCTTTGAAAATGGTATGCCAAGTTTCTTTTCGCTTACCATCCTTATCGTAGGTTACAGTTTTATACTCGGTATGTAGCTCGGAGCATCTGAAGTCTGTTTTGTCAATTTTTCCGCAAATTAGATCATCGCCTTTATACCTATCGACTGATTTCCTGAAGAGATCGCTACTGTGATACTCATTGCTTGCAATACACTGATTGGGATCGTACTCCCAAGTTGGGTCAATAGCCTTAACTATTTCGCGCACTACCTCATTCTTAAACCTATCACGATAGCTAATTCGCTTCTTATATGTACGAATCAGAATAACTATTCCGAATATTGCTACAGGTGCCAAAACGATAAATGGAAGTGCTTCGCTACTTTGCTCGAGAGCTGCGCTAACAGGACCAAACAGTATAACCGTTAGCACAAGCAGAAGGATACCTAATATTTGGCCATTTTTCACTTTCTTCCGGAGGCCTTCTAAACCCTGCAGCTTATCTTTCAGCTCGTTATTGTAAAGGTTTTCAAGTTCATTACGTTCTATCATGGCTAAGGTTTTTAGGATTAACCTGCTTTTAGTTTGTTTCGGCAGATTAAGGTTAAAGGTTAAATTTAAATGCTAATGCTACAACAGAATGTGAAGCATTAGCATAAAAAAAGGAATTTGACTAGCTAAATAGATTCTTCACGTTAACATTTTGCCTTTCGGCCTCGGGGATTACGAAAACCTCTTTACGTTTCAGCCCCATCATACTAGCAATAATGCTTTTGGGGAAAACCTGAATGGCGTTGTTGTAATCGGTAATTACAGCATTGTAGGTACGGCGAGCGGCTGAAATTTGCGATTCAACCTCGTTGAGCGTACGCTGAAGGTTGATGAAGTTCTCGCTAGCCTTAAGATCGGGATAGTTCTCAACAGCAACCATAATGCCGTGCATAGCACCCGAGATCTGATTATCGAGTTCCACCTTTTCGTCGGCTGTCATTTGCTTGTCGGTAGCTTTTGCTCTCAGCTGCGTTACCTTTTCGAGAAGATCTTTTTCATGGCTAGCATACTGCTGCACGGTGGCCACAAGGTTAGGAATTAGGTCGTAACGTTTTTTAAGCTGTACATCCATTCCACCAAAAGCATTATCAACCTCGTTGCGCTTGCGGATTAGGTTGTTGTACATGCCAATAATAATAAGCAGCAATAGAACTGCTACGCCAATGATAATAATTGTTGGGCTCATATAGATTAAATTTTAGTGTAATTAATACGATTAGCTAAATATAGCCAAAACCATTATGACTTTAGATATACTACTTTAAAAAAATCAAGAAAACGTTTCAAATAAGAAAGCAAAACAAGAGAAATATCACTCAACTTTGCAAGTTAATTTGAAAATGCATGATGTTACTTTGAAAGCGTTAAGCTTTAAGAAAATCCATAAGGGCTTGCTTGCGGCGGTGCGAAATAGGAATAGAGGTTTTGCTTTTAAGAATAATTGAACCTCCATCGTTTTTATCGATGCGCTCAACATGATTAAGATTTACCAAGTAACGTTGGTGGGGTCGGAAAAAACGGTAGGGCGAAAGCATTTGCTCGTACTCTTTTATACCTCGAGAAACGAGTATTTCTTTACCATCGGCAAGGAAAAAAGTAGTGTAGCTATTATCGCTTTCGCAGTAGAGAATATCCTGTAAATCAACCAGAAATATTGATTCCATTGTTCGAAGAACAATCTTGCGGTTTTTGCCCTTATCCTCTACATGATCGAGTAGGTTTTGAACCTGCATGGCCACCTTATTACGCTCGTAAGTATTAATGGCACTCTCAATGGCTGCACAAAACTCGGTCTCGTTAATGGGCTTTAGGATATAGTCAATTGCGCTGAACTTAATGGCCTTAATGGCAAACTCATCAAAAGCGGTAATGAAAATAACCATAAAGTTGTAAGGCCGTATTTTCTGTAAAATATTGAAACCTGTGCCACCCTTAATCTCAATATCGAGTAATACAAGATCGGGTTGGGTTTGGGTAAGAAGTTCTATTCCGCTTTCCACACCATCGGCTTCGCCAACCACTTCAATGTCGGGGAAGTTTTGAGATAAGAGGGTACGGTTAATTGACCTAATATCCTCCTGATCATCAATTATTACAGCCTTTAAACTACTTTCGGTACTTAGCATTATAGTATTGGTAAATAGAGGGTAACGGTGACTCCGTTATCAACATTTATGCCATTATTTGTAATTGTAAATTTAGGTAAATCTTTGTACTTACTCCTAAGTAGTTTCAACCTTTTACTAACAATTTCTGTTGATCGCGATTTGTGGTTTTTATCCTTTGAAACCTTTTGTTTATCAACCCCTTTTCCATTATCAACAATCTCAACCTTTAGGTACTTTTCGCAATCGGTAAAACGAATGGTAACTTCGCCATCGCCGTTCATATCTTTTACTCCATGCTTAATAGCGTTCTCAACAAAAGGTTGAATGAAGAGCGGTGGGATACAAATCATTTCCGTATCCAAATCGTCAG
>CAZGQZ010000253.1:0-1180 GCA_964527985.1 uncultured Rikenellaceae bacterium
AAGGCAAGAAATAAGCCTTCATAGCGATAACACTAAACATAAAAAATTACAAAAAAACCAGACAGCTAGCTGTCTGGTTTTTTGTATGAAATTTTCCTTAGTTTTCTAGTCAACAATCTGAATCATTTTAAAAGGAACCTTGATGATTGATTCGTAATCTTCGCCTGCCTCAAGCATATCCTCATCGTCTTCTTCATAGTACCAATTGATAACCACGTCATTTTGGTCTTTTTTAAGTACTTCTAATTTTTTAAAAACATCGAGGATGCATTTTGATGAGCTGGTATTAAAGTACTCAAGTTGAACGTTTACAACTGTTTTTGGAGCAGGTCCTTTGGCGTATTCCTCAAGCCAATCAACAACCGGTTTGTAGAACTCGATAGAGTTCTCGGGAATTGACCGTCCTTTAATTTCAATTACCCCAGTTTGGGGATTCATGCTTACCGAAGGAGTTTTTGGGGTTCCGTCTATAGTTATCAATTCCATAGTATTGTAGTTTACTTTAGTTTATTTCAAATATTAATGAACACGGTCAAGTTAAAAAAGAGATAGCTGTTGTTATACTCAAAAAAGTTGTATTCAAGTTTATTGCCTGTTTTTCTGGCCATATCAATAAGGCCTAAACCTCCGCCTCCTTTTTCTGAAAACTTCTGGTTATTAAGAACAAATTTATAAAATTCTTTTAACTCTTCGGCGGAAAGGGAGTTAATCTTATCAATTTTTTCCTTAATTGGGGTCACCTTATCTTTGTGTACAAAGTTACCTGTTGATATTCGAAACCCATGCTCTTGTTTGTTTAGTATGAAGATACCAAAATTTGACTTTATATGCTCATCATTACTTTCATCTAGAGGAGTATCAACGTGATGGTAAAGGTTTTGTAACCCTTCAACAAGTACATTATAAAGCTTTTTTCTGATATTGTTATGAACGTCGGAATTTTCGAGCTTTTGCTCAACCAAACTAAGGGTATTGGCAATTAAATCGGCATCAATATTACCTTTATAGGCAACAACAACCTCTCCCTGGTTCATTTTTTCAAAACACTGCTCAAGAAATAAACTCATGGAGGCTAACAGTTAAATTTTTGTTAAATACTGATGCATAGAACAAATATATAAATTTTTAATTCAAAACTACCAAATAAAATTAACAATTACCCCAAAAAAATACGGCCTAT
>CAZGQZ010000253.1:1280-3658 GCA_964527985.1 uncultured Rikenellaceae bacterium
GGGAAGAAGTCGAACATCGATTGGTTTTTAATGTCTATTAGCTTATGTATTCCAGCATTTTTAAGGTTGCTTTGAGCAATATCTACTGCTCGCTTTGATATATCGCCACCTATAATTAAGGGGTCGATATCGCGTTCATAGCTCTCATCGTTAAAAACTCTTTCAAAGGTATCTTTTTCAAAATCAAGCCAGTTTTCAAACCCAAAATGCTTTCGGAAAATACCAGGAGCCATTCCTTTTGCAATTAGGGCTGCTTCAATTAGCAGGGTACCCGATCCGCACATAGGATCAACGAATGGCGTTGTACCATCCCATCCCGACAGCATTATTAGCCCTGCGGCTAGCACTTCGTTAAGCGGTGCAACGTCCTGATGTAATCTGTACCCTCGTTTATGTAGCGAATCTCCCGATGAGTCGAGAAGTAGGGTACACTCTTGCTCGGCAATGTGTATATGAATTTGGATATGTGGCTTTTTGGGATCTACAAACGGACGCTTTCCAAACCTATCCCTAAAATGATCGGCAATTGCATCTTTAAGTTTTAGCGCAATAAAATGCGAATGGGTAAAAACGTTTGAATTAACAGTGGCATCAACAGCAAATTTATGCGATAAATCCATTACCGATGTCCAGTCAAACTTTTTTGCAATTCCGTATAGTTCCTCTTCGTTTCGTGCCGTAAAGGTATGTATAGGCTGTAAAATTCGAGTTGCAGTTCGGGTTTGAAAGTTAGCACGGTAAAGGGTTTCGGTTGTTCCACTGAAGCTAACCATTCTACGTTGCTTTTCAATGTTTTCGGCACCAATTTGCTTGAGCTCATTGGCTAAAATGTTTTCGAGCCCATGAAGGGTTTTTGCTATAAATTGCCTTTTTGCGTTCATTGCTATGTAACTATCGTTTTTTTGCTTTGGTTATTAATGGTTTTCCGTCTTGTCCTTTTTTTGAGAAAGCATCAAGAATTGTTTCTGCATCGGCAAAGGGTACGCTAACGAACGAAAACTCATCGTACACGCCAATGTCATCAATCTTATTATCGGGAATCTGCACTTTAGTGCGGATAAATGAAGATATCTTTCGAGGATTCATGCCGTCTTTCTTGCCAAGCGCAATAAAAAGACGTGTTGTCCCTTTGTTATCTACATTAAAGCCTCTAATCTCTGGATAGCTTTTTTCTTCAAGCTGGTTTTTAAATGCCATGCGAAGCAACGATGCCAGTGCAACCTCGGGGCTGTTAACCTCCAGAATACCTTCGGCCATTCCAAGGTAGTCAATATACATCTCGCTTTCAACAATTGATTGTAGCTCATCTTTTATGCGCATTTTCTTCATCTCTATTACATCTTGCGCATTGGGGAGCATTTCTTTGCGTATGTTCGATTTTATGGTTTTCTGGAAGAAAACAAACTTTCGGTACTCATCTGGAGTAATGAAGGTAATTGCAGTTCCCTCTTTGCCTGCTCTTCCTGTTCTGCCAACCCGGTGAATATACGAATCGGGATCTTGGGGAAGGCTGTAATTAATTACGTGTGTTAGGTCGGATATGTCTATTCCTCGAGCAGCAACATCGGTAGCTACGAGAATATTAATAAACTTATTCCTAAACTTTTTAAGGGTTTTTTCGCGCTGCGCTTGCGAAATATCACCATGGAGCCCTTCGCATGAGTAGCCTCGTTCCATTAAGCGCGACGAAAGATCATCAACGTCAACTCTGGTTCTGCAAAAGACTAGGCCGTAGAATTCGGGTTCAATGTCGATTATCCGAGTAAGCGCATCGAATTTATCGGCTCGTTTAACCTCGAAGTAAATCTGATCGGCTAGGTTGGTTGTTCTTTGTTGGCTTCCTACGGTTAATTTCTTCGGATCCTTCATAAACTTGCTCGATAGCTTAACAATTCTATCGGGCATTGTTGCCGAGAAAAGCAGCATACGCTTGCTGCTTGGCGTATGGCTTAGTATTGTTTCAATATCCTCAATAAATCCCATGTTAAGCATCTCATCAGCTTCGTCGAGCACAGCCCACGATATGCTATCGAGTACGAGATCCTTTCTTTTAAGTAAATCGAGGATACGGCCGGGTGTACCAACAACAACATCGGCACCTTTTCTTAGTCGGCGCTGTTGCTCTGAAATTGATTGTCCGCCGTATAGGGTTATAATGTTGATATTCCTATTGCCTTTAAAAGAGATTATCTCATCGGTAACCTGAAGTGCAAGTTCGCGGGTAGGAACTAATATTAAGGCGTTTACATTACCATCTTTACCTTTTGAAAGTTCTTCGATGATCGGTAAACCGAATGCGGCAGTTTTTCCTGTACCCGTTTGCGCTTGCCCAATAATATCGCAGCTTTCGTTTAGTAATACGGGGAGTGCCAGTTTTT
>CAZGQZ010000254.1:0-1433 GCA_964527985.1 uncultured Rikenellaceae bacterium
AGGTGTCCTTTGGGTTGTATGGTTTTAACAAACAGCTCAAATTGCTTTTCGTAGAACTCTTTGGTTGGAAAAACATTGATGTGATCCCATGCAATTCCAGAAATAACAGCAACATGAGGCTTGTACAGATGGAATTTTGGACGAGGGTCAATGGGTGAGGTTAAGTATTCGTCGCCTTCGAATACGGCAATTTTGGTGTTGTTCGATAGGCCAACCATATTTTCAAAACCAGCTATGTGAGCACCCACCATGTAGTCGAAGGCAATGCCCGAATCTTTTAAAACATGCATAATCATTGCGGTTATTGTGGTTTTTCCGTGGCTGCCACCAACAACAATACGCATTTTGTTTTTTGTTTGCTCGTAAAGGTATTCGGGGTACGAGAATATTTTTAGCCCTAATTCTTTGGCCTTAATAAGTTCAGGGTTATCGTTTCGGGCGTGCATGCCAAGCACAATTGCATCGAGTTCGCTGGTTATCTTATCTGGAAACCAGCCAATTTTTTGAGGCAGGAGCTCGTTTTTGGCCAATCGGCTGCGCGATGGCTCAAAAATCTCATCGTCGGAACCAGAAATGGCGTAACCTTTTTGTTTTAGCGCAATGGCTAGGTTATGCATTGCGCTTCCCCCTATAGCAATAAAGTGAATTCTCATAGCTTGTATTTGCTGCAAAGTTATGGAAAAAAGCGTAGGCGGAATTGCTATGGATGTTGAAAAAGCGAATAAAAAAACCCTACGGTTAGCAAAACTGCCAAACCCTAGGGTTTATTGGAAAAGATTTATTGCAAAAAAACAAAACTTACTTAAGCTACCCTTACATTTCCCGATTGCCTATTTAGTGCATTGTAGGCTAATGATGCTATTTGATTAAGGCTTATCACCTTTTTCTCAACTCCTGGGTCGAACTGTATGTTAAAGTGCTTCTCAACCAAAAAAATCAGCTGGTTTATGTCCCATGCATCAAGCCCAAGGTCTTCGGAAAGATTCGCTTTAAAGTGGTTTGTGGTATCTTTCAGGCTAAAGTTGGCCATTAAAATCCATCTAATCTTGCTGTATATATCTGATTGCGACATATGGGTTGATTTTTATAATGCTAATAACTATTACCTTTTGGGGATTAACAAAATTCGTACCTTTTTCCCCAATAGCATAGATGCAACAAACTCCAAATAGGTTGCTTTTGTTTTAAGAAAATTGAAATTTTTCTTTTAATGTCTACCATACTTCAGGGTTTGGCATCATGCTAAACCCTGAAAATAAAAGTAAGATAGTAGTTTGAAGAGAGTGAGTAAAAGTTTTTTTATCGTGTTAAATATCTTTTACCATTAAGTTTTTGTCAAGCTTGTCAATAGTATCTATAAATGACGTGTAAATCTCATTTATTGCATCAAGTTTCGGATTTGAAAGGCTAATTTTTGCTCCATAGTTGTCAAG
>CAZGQZ010000254.1:1533-3629 GCA_964527985.1 uncultured Rikenellaceae bacterium
CGCAACCATGCTAAGAATAATGGAAGTGCTGCAAAGCTACCGTAAATTGCATTGTACTGTGAAACGCCAACCTGAAAATCGATGTAAACCCACTGGATAACCATAAATGCTGAACCTGCTACAATACCACCAATAATACCAGATAGTACATTTACCTTTGTGTTAGGCATTACAATATAAAGTAGGGTAAAAACCACCCAGATTATTATGTAAGGCAAGAACTTGAGCAGGAACATTATAAATGGCGTTACGTAGCTTATTAGCTCAATTTTGGCCGACAGGTTATCGAGCTGAGTGGCAACAAAAACGTTAATACCACTAGCGGCAATAAGCAGTACAGGTGCAATTAGCATCATCGAGAGGTAATCGGCAAATTTTCGAGCATACGGTCGAGCTGTTTTAATCTGCCAAATATCGTTAAAGGAGTGTTCAATATGGCCAAAAACCTTTAGTACTGAGTAAAACAAAACTATTACACCAATTCCAGCAATAAGTCCACCGCCGGTATTTTGCAGGAGGTTATTGGAAAAGTCGATTATTTGAGCGAGTACCTCTTGCTGACCTTGAAAATTCTCTAAAAGCTGCTTCTCGAGGTATTTGTCAACCCCAAAGCCTTTGGCTATGCCAAACCCCATGGCTAATATGGGTACAATTGACATTAGCGTAAAATAGGTCAGTGCTGATGCCCGGAGAAGAACCCTATCCTCAATAAAACCTCTGTATGCCAAAAGCAGAATTCGGAGCGTATGAAACAGGATTCGGCGGGGTAGCGGATAATCCTTTAGCTGAATACTCCATATTTCCCTAGTAATAAAATGCTTAATTTTATCAATATTGGCAAATGATTTTCTCTTGCTTTTTTTTATTGTGCTCATCTTCTTTTGCTTTTAAATACTCTGTTATTCTGCAATTTTGGGAACGAGTGGCGAAAAACCTGTGCCATCGGGTTGTTTCCCTGTTTTGAAGTGACGAGTTATCTCGAAGGTGTTTATGTTTATTTCGCTTACTAAATCGGCGTTAGTATTCGCAACATAAGCCCATTGGTTATCAGGAACAACTAGTCCAATTGGTATTGAACTATTCTTAAATTCGTTGGCAAAAAATCGGTCTTCTTCTGTTTCGGTGGGGAGTGGAACGGTTAACTTTACTTTTGCTAGAACCTCTTTTCGGGCAGCATCAATTATGGCTACTTCGGCCGACTGTGCATTGCTAACCAGCACCCTACTGCCGTTTGGCGAAAATTTAATGCGAATGGGGAAATCTCCACAGTCAATTTTTGAGATCAACGCCAAAGTTTTAGTGTTAAATACCGAGATGGTATTTTCGGCCCTGTTGGTTACCCAAAGTTCATCGCCATTGGGCGATACGGCTGCGCCCTCGGCACCTTCACCTGAGTATACTTGCGCTATAATGCTGTCAGTACTTAGGTCGATAACTGTAACGTTTCCCGTTCGGATACTTGGCACAAAGGCTTTGCTATAATCAACGCTTGCAGCCACCATGTGCGAAACGGGTTGGTCGGTATTCATGGTGCGCTCAATGCTCCCTTTTTCAACATCAACAAGTAGGAGGTTGTTGGTGCTTTCGGCCGTAACCAGCATTTTTTGTGTGCCTTTTATCCATTGCATGCCATGTGGGCGGGTGTGTTCGCCTAGATCGATGGTCTTTAGTAACGATGCGTTCTCAATGTCGAAAACGGAAAGCGTGTTGCCCGCAATTTCTCGGTTGCCATAGTTGCATACAACGGCAAATCGTCCATCATCCGACACCTCCACCTCGTGAGGCTCAACGCCTGTGTTAAGCACTTTTAGCGTTTCTCCGGTTGCTCTGCTGATTAAATGAATGGTATTGTCGGTTTTATGCGAAACTATTAGCGTGCCACCAAGGATGTTTGAATTCTTGTCGTTTTCTGGGCTACTCTTGCACGAAATGAAGAGCAATGCGAAAGATGCATAGATAATGAAATTCTTCATGGCTTGAGTTTTTTAGGGTTAATGCCTAGTAAAAGTAATGAAAAATGTTATTCACACTAGTGCTATCGGATTAATTGTATTGTGCTAATTTAGCGCAAAATAATTCGATGTGTTTTTGGCAAA
>CAZGQZ010000255.1:0-2226 GCA_964527985.1 uncultured Rikenellaceae bacterium
AATATTTTTATCAAACTCCTGCTTATAAAGGCTTACCTCGGCTAATGAGTCGATTCCTGATATTGTACCTTCAATTCTAGAAACATTTTCGTTCTGACATCCAAATAGTAAAAGCGGTAGTACAAAAAGGAGTAATTTAAACTTGTGCATTTGTTGTTTCGTTAGTTGTATATTATTATTTCAGCGAAAAGCAAACCCAAAATCTTTTATTAAAAACTATGAATTTACTTTAATGGTAAACGCGATTATTATATTTCAACTTACATCTATGTTTTAAGTTTTCTTTAAGCCTAACGACTTATTTAGCGATGACAAATTTAGCGATAAAACCCACAACTCTTAGTTTATAGCATAAAAACCCTATTCTTAGTTACTTCTTATCAAGAAATTGTTCCAGCTGATCAATGCTAATATTTCGCTCTAAGATGATACCATTCCTATCAATTAAATAATTTGACGGAATGCTATTAATGCTTAACGAATCGAGAATAGGCGATTCCCATTGGCGAAAATCGGTTGCTACCAACCACGGGATACTATCTGCTCGTATTTCATTCAGCAATTGCTGCTTATCATCGTCAACAGCAATTTGAATTACTTCAAATCCTTTGCTCGCGTACTTTTCGTACAATCCCTTTAACTGAGTATTCTTTCCCGCACAATCGTCGCACCAGGTAGCCCAAAAGTAGAGCAGAATATAGCGTTTACCAACTTGCCACAAGCTAACTGTATCGCTACTTACAAGCGGTAGTTTTAGGTTTGGCACCCTTTGCCCTAAGCTAAGCATTTCCGAACGCTTATCGTAAAGTTTTAGCTGTGTCGATATTTTTTTTACATTACTGTTCAAACTTGCTACCATCGGATTGTTTGGGTATAATGGGTAGAGCGACGAGTCGACAAGTTTGAAGAGTTCAAAATCTTCACGCTTATTCAGCACGGCCCTTGTTTGATCGTACTGCTGATAAAGTGCCAATATAGCCGCAAGGCTATACCTATTCTCCTTCACAAAATTAACAGTGTACCTTCTATGCTCGTCAATAGTTGAAAGGTATGCGCTATCGACATCCTTTTTTATTTGATTAAAATTGGCACTATCTACGCTTGAGCGAAAGAGTGCTGAAAGCGAATCGATTTTAGCCACTGCTCGGTTTAACCGTAGGTTCAAATCGCGAACCAAGCGAGATCCTTTCGATCCTGAAACAGAATAGCTAGTTGCCAATTGCCCTTTTTCAGCGGCAATTAAAACCTCATCGTTGGGTTCAACAAGAAGCACTATTGGCTCAGCTTCGCCTTCGGCTTGCAGAAGTATGAACCGTGGTGTTTCGGCATTAATTATAAATTCAAAATTTCCGTTGGCATCAGTTCTGGCAGTATCAATAGTTGCAATCCGATCATGCGAAGCCTCTCTAAGCAGAATAAGCGTATACTCAGCACCATCTAACCTTCCCTTTATTGTCACTTCCGATGAAACGCCACCACACGAAACTATTATAAAAAATGCTGCGAGGATAAATACCTTATAAAAATTGACTATTGAATTCCTTTTAATCATCAATGAAATGTAATTGTTGTTTTAGCGCAATAGTTTGCAGCAAATTTAATCAAAATATAAGAGGGAGCTAATACTTTATAACGCTAAATTATTGTAAATTGGGAAGGGCATAAACAAATTGAAAAATTGAGCAAACAATGGCTCAAGCCATTTAAATTATTTAAAAAATATTTTCAATCAGACATTAACCTTTTAACATGTTAACCTAAAACTAACAAACCAATGGGTTATCTTGAATTTAATAAGCATGAGCTAGGCAATTTGGCCTACTCGTTAAACAGAGAGATACTGAGCACCAACCGAGCCGGTGGATATTTTAGCACAACCATTGTGCTTTGCAATACTCGTAAGTATCACGGGTTAATGGTTCTTCCCCTCGACCAGTTCGATGGCGAAAACCATGTATTGCTCTCGTCGGTTGACGAAACCATTATACAACGCGGAAAAGAGTTCAACCTAGGAATCCATAGGTACCCCGGAATATATGAACCTAGAGGCCATAAGTATATTATTGATTTTGAATACGAGCCAAGCCCAAAAATAACCTATAGGGTTGGGGGAGTAATTTTTAAGAAAGAGCTCCTTTTTGTTCATAACGAAGAGCAGTTCATGATACGCTATACGCTAATTGATGCTCACAGCCCAACCAAATTGAGAATACGACCATTCTTAGC
>CAZGQZ010000255.1:2326-3624 GCA_964527985.1 uncultured Rikenellaceae bacterium
CCAGGTTTTTTTGAAATACCAATAAAGAAGGGCGAAAGCATAATTTTTTCGGCAGCAACAACTGAGCAAAAACCCATGTCGCTAACCCGAAAGTTTAATGCTGAAATTGGCCGACGGCCCAAAAAAGATAATCTGGAAAACTGTCTTCGCAATGCAGCCCACCAGTTTATTGTAAAGCGCGGAAAAAAAACGGAGGTTATTGCCGGATACCCTTGGTTTGGCCGTTGGGGTCGCGATACGTTTATAGCCCTCCCCGGTTTAACCCTAGCTGTTGGTGAAGATAAGCTTTGCCGCGATGTTCTAGACACAATGACAAAAGAGGTTAAAAACGGGCTATTCCCAAATATGGGCAACAACACATCATCGGCGTTTAACTCAGTCGATGCTCCATTATGGTTCTTTTGGGCAATTCAAATGTACCTGAAGCATCAAAAATCGACCGACGAAACGTGGAAAGCATTTGGAACAAAAATGAAAGGCATTCTGAATGCATACCGTAACGGACAGCTACCCTACAGCATAAAAATGCACGAAAACGGGTTAATTTGGGCTGGTGAAAAAGGCGTTGCTCTCACTTGGATGGATGCAGTAGTAAACGGCGTTCCTGTTACCCCTCGAACAGGCTATCAGGTTGAAATTAACGCGCTTTGGTACAATGCAATTATGCTAACACTTTCGCTAGCCAATAAGCATAACGACACAAAATTTGTAAAAGAGTGGGCACCAATAGCCAACCAAATACCACAATCGTTTACCAAAACTTTCTGGAACGAAGGCAAGCAATACCTAGCCGATTTTGTTGATTACGATGGCCAAAACCTTTACGTTAGGCCTAACCAAATTTTTGCTACATCGTTACCCTTCAGCCCCATTTCCGATGAGATGAAAAAGGAAGTACTCAACGTTGTACACAAGGAGCTTTACACCCCAAAAGGGCTAAGAACTTTATCGCCTAAAAACCCAAACTACAGTGGCCAATACGAAGGCGATCAGGCAATGCGCGACAGCGCTTACCACCAAGGCACTGCATGGCCATGGCTTCTAGGTCATTTTATTGAAGCCAGTTACAGGCTAAACGGAAAATCAACCAATACGCTAGCCAAAGAGGTGCTTGATTCGTTTTGCGACGACATATCCGACCATGGCGTTTGTGGCATTGCCGAGGTTTACGATGGCGATCCACCTCAACGACCGGGTGGTTGCATATCACAAGCCTGGAGCGTAGCAGAGATAATAAGGATTAAAAGATTGTACGAAAGTTACACTTAGTTTAACCACGCTAAAAACATGGCATGAGA
>CAZGQZ010000256.1:0-3599 GCA_964527985.1 uncultured Rikenellaceae bacterium
ATGTAGCTGAATTATTAATTTTTTTTGCTTTCTTTTGGAAGTAAATTTTGGGTGATAACCCTTTTACCCATTTTTTAATAATTTTCTATGGATTTATTAATAATAGATTAAAGCTAAAACTAGAGTAAACGGCATTAGCCTATTTATATTTGTTCCCTAAAATTTTTATTTAAGTAACCACAACTCAAAATCAATAGCTATGAAAAAACTACTCTTTTTAATTATTTTCTCGGCTGTAGGCTTGTATTCCTTTTCGCAGGTAACAACCTCAGCAATTAACGGAAGGGTTGTCGACGGACAAGGTGAACCCGTTCCGTTTGCCATTGTAATGGCTCTTCACGAACCAAGTGGATCAACCTATGGTACAACCACGCAAGAAAACGGAACCTATGACCTAAGAGGTTTGCGTGTTGGTGGACCTTACACAGTTACAATGTCATTTTTAGGTTACACACAGGTAAACTACACTGACATTAATCTCAACCTTGGAGAAACATTTGTGCTGAACGGTGTAATTGAGGAGTCGGCAACCGAACTTGAAGCCGTTGTTGTTTCAGCTGGTTTAGGAAATCCAATACTCAACTCTGATCGTACAGGAGCACAAACCAACATTGGCAGAAGAGAAATTAATAGCTTACCTACCATTAGCCGAAGCATTACCGATTTTTCCATGCTTACTCCGCAAGCACAGGGGAACTCATTCGCAGGACGTGATGGTAGGTTTAACACTATTACCGTTGATGGTGCTGCTTTTAACAATAATTTTGGACTGAGCAGCAATCCTCTTCCTGGCGGAAATGCTCAGCCTATTTCATTGGATGCAATCGATCAGATTACAGTAAACATTGCTCCATTTGATGTTACCCTCTCTAGATTTACTGGAGCCAGCATTAACGCAGTAACCCGTAGCGGTGATAACACATTCAAAGGAACCGTTTACAGTTACATGCGCCCCGAATCGTTTACGGGAAATACCGTTGACGGCAACGAGGTGTCTGGTGCCAACGATAGAAATAGCCAAAACTATGGTATTAGCCTTAGTGGACCTATTATTAAGGATAAACTTTTTATTTTCGTTAACGGTGAGTATGAAAAAGAGGATATTCCAGGTGTTTCATGGAGACCAAGTACCGATGGTGTATCTAACTCCGACTTAATGATATCGAGAACAACCGAAGCTGATATGATTAGGGTTAGAGATCACCTGTTAAGCACATACAATTACGACCCTGGTAAGTATAAAGATTTTGATCCTTTCCAAAACTTAAACACCAAAATACTTGCAAGAGTAGATTGGAACATTAGCAAAGATCATAAGTTTACTATCAGATACAACGATGTTGTAGGAACATCGGATCAACAAACAAATTATAATAGTGGTCCCCCAAATAATGCAAGAAACTCTGGTAGAATAAGCGATCAATCAATGGCCTTTTCAAATTCATTTTATGGGTTTAAAAATACCGTTCGCTCATTTACAGGTGAACTGAATAGCACTTTTAATGAGAATATTTCTAACAAATTTTTAACTAGCTACACCTTTATTCAGGATACTCGTACCAGTCCATCAGAACTTTTCCCGTTTGTTGATATTTGGGAGGATGGCGACCAGTATATGTCGTTTGGTTATGAGCTGTTTACATACAACAATGAGGTAACTAATAAAACATTGAGCATTGTAAACAATACTACAATAATTAAAAACGACCATACTTTTACCCTTGGCGCTTCGTTCGATAGGCTATTCTTCTTCAACTCATATATTCGTGAAGGTACATCATACTATAGGTACGGTTCTGTAGATGATTTTATTGATGGTGCCGATCCTATTGGCTTTGGTGTTACTTATGGTTATGAAGGTGACGATGCTCCAGGTGCAGAACTTACTTTTGGCATGGCCTCAGTTTATGCGCAAGACGAATGGAAGGTTAATCCAAATGTAAAATTCACTTTTGGTATGCGCCTAGAGTTACCCCTTTTCTTTGATGAAATGAAGGATAACCCAGCAATATCAGCATTAACCTTTGCTAATGGCCAAAAGGTTGACGTTAGCTCATGGCCCGATCCTCAAATCCTAGTTTCTCCACGATTTGGTTTCAACTGGGATGTTAGAGGAGATCGAACTTTACAAATCCGAGGAGGTTCAGGTATTTTCACTGGGTTACTTCCCTTTGTATGGTTTACGAACCAGCCTACCAACTCTGGTCTAATCCAATCTCCAGAAATTGGCTGGGGTCCTGGTGATCCTAATCTTGTTGGTCTTGAGTTTAATCCTGATTTCAGAGATTTCATTAGCGGCAATCCTACCCTATTCCCTCAAACACCATCATCTCTACCTAATAACGCTAATATAGCTGAGGTGTCAAAAGATTTTAAAATGCCACAGGTTTGGAGAACAAACCTAGCTTTTGATATTCAGCTTCCTTACAACATGGTATTTACTGGTGAAGCCCTTTACGGTAAGGACATTAACGCTATTAAACAGCTGAATATTAACTTAGCTGAACCTGCAGGGAATATGGTTGGCCCCGACAACAGACCCTTCTGGACAAACAGAAAAGTAAACAGTACTATTGGAAGTGCAACCGTTCTATCCAATACCAACGAAGGATATCAATATTCACTCACTGCACAGCTTACCAAGAACTTTAGTCATGGCTTTACGGGTATGTTCGCTTACACCTATTCAATGGCTAAAGATATTACTGCTAACCCAGGATCAGCAGCCTACTCAGCGTATTCATCAAACACTGCTGTTGGTAGCCTGAACAACCCTGAGCTTAGCTACTCAAATTTCTCAACGCCTCATCAATTAACAAGTTTTGCTTCGTATAGAATTGAATACGGTAAAATTTTTGCAACCACTTTCTCTCTTACCTATAGGGGATTCCAGCAAGGTCGTTGGTCATATACATATTCAAACGATCTTAACGGCGATGGTATTACATCTGATCTAATGTATGTTCCAGCCTCTAAAAATGAAATTACCTTTGTTGATTACACCCCATCAGGTGGTGAAACAATGACCGCTGCTGAACAAGCTGATGCATTCTGGAATTATGTTAACAATAATGATTACCTAAGCAGTAAAAAAGGTGATTATGTAGAACGCTTCGGACATGTTCGTCCTTGGTTGCACAGATTTGATGCAAAAATTTTACAAGATGTGTACTCAAACTTTGGTACTTCTCGTAAGTATACCATTCAGCTTAGCATCGACCTCATTAACATTGGCAACATGATAAATGACAGCTGGGGAACATATGATTACAACCCACTTGCTAGCTACGACAATGTGCGTCCTTTAAGAGTAGTTGATAACCCAACAGAAACAACTGCTCCAACATTCAGGCTTAACTCAAATACCATTGAAGAATTTGAAGGAAAATCTGAACTTAGCAAGAGCATTAGCACCACTAGCACGTGGGGTGCTCTATTTGGTATTCGTTTAATTTTCTAAGAACACATTTTTTACTATTTTAAGCAGGGCTGCAACTATGCAGCCCTGCTTTTTTTGTGGTTAAGTTAATACCTGTAAAGCAATTCAAATCTTTTCCCAAACTAAATTTGTTAAACTAAAAACTCTATGCTAACTTGTT
>CAZGQZ010000257.1:0-3598 GCA_964527985.1 uncultured Rikenellaceae bacterium
TTGGTCATTGTCATTTTGTGCATTGGCCATTCGTTTCCCAAATACTTCGTTATTCATCATTCAAAAAACTCCCTCATCATCCGCGTTGCTTCTTCCCATCCTTCCTTGCGAATGCAATACTTAATTTTGGGAGGGTTGAATTCACCCTGTATTAGCCCTGCTTCTTTTAGTTCACTCAAATGCTGCGAAAGCGTACTGCGGGCAATTGGTAGGTCTTGAGCAATATCGCCGCTATAGCAGCAGCTTTGCTTTGATAGGATTTCCATAAGCTGTATCCTTACCGGATGGCTTAATGCTTTGGCGTACCTTGCTAGTTTTAGCTGTTTCTCGGTGTACTTTTCTTTAACCATTTCGTATTGATAAATGTTTCGCAAAAATACGAAATGTTTTTATTTCGGCGAAATACGAAATGAAATTTTTGAAAAATAAATATGGAATATTTATAAAATGAGGGAGAATACGGTTTCTTTGTTGGGAGTAGATTTGACTTTAAGTATTCCGTTGTTTAGCCTAACAAGCTGTCGCGATATGCTTAGCCCAATGCCATTGCCGTTTTCGCGGGTGGTGAAGAAGGGTACAAAAATTTCATCAATCATTTCTGGCGGAATTCCTGGTCCATTGTCGGTTACCGATATCACAACCTCGCCCTTACGGTTGGTGATACAGTCTAATTTTATTGTGGGGTTTGCTGTCTCGGCCAGTGCATCGGCCGAGTTTTTAAGTAGATTTAGCAGCACTTGCAAAATTTGGCTCTCATCGGCCATTATGGTTTGTGTATCGTTTTCAAAATTTTGCAGTATGTTTATTTGGGAGTTGCCATGTTGCGAGTTGAATAGCATTAAGGCTTTTTCAAAAAGATTTTTTACCAGCACTTCGGCTATTTCGGGTTTTGGCAAGCGTGTTAGCTTTCGGTAATTCTCAACAAAGCGTGTTAGCCCCTGCCCCTGCTCGTGAATTACCTTTAGTCCTTGTATAGTTCTGTTTATTAGGCCTTCGTTTATATCGCTGATGGTTATGGGGTTCCCATCTTTAACAAACTGGCTGCAAAGGTTCTCCGACAGTGAGGTAACTGGCGCTATGGAATTCATTATTTCGTGGGTTAGCACGCGTATTAGCTTTAGCCATGAGTCGAGTTCCTTCTCGTCGAGCTCTTTTTTAATATCGTGCATCGATATTAGCTTTAGCTGCTCACGGTTGGTTTTAAATTCGCTGGCTTTTACCAACAGGGTGGTTTGCTCTAGCCCAATGTTAATGGTAATGGTTTTTTCCTCGTTTAGCTTAATGCCGTTGAGCAAACGAGCCAGCTTGTTGTTAACCTTTTCTATTTGCCTTATGTGGGTAAGCTGTGCCAAGCCAACTACCCGTTTGGCTGTAGAGTTGCAGTTTACCACAAATCCATCGGGATTTACAGATAA
Source organism: uncultured Rikenellaceae bacterium (assembly GCA_964527985.1). Classification (GTDB taxonomy): domain Bacteria; phylum Bacteroidota; class Bacteroidia; order Bacteroidales; family Tenuifilaceae; genus Perlabentimonas. Next base: position 1,416 of record CAZGQZ010000257.1, read on the forward strand.
GATGCCCACGCTAATATGCTCAATCATAGCCTCAAAGTACTTTTCCTGCCTCTGATTTTCTATGTGGATATTCTCTATCTGGTCTGATATTTTTTTTAGATTTTGGCACAGCCGGTTGAGCGTTTTGCTACCCGTGTTGGCGCTAAACTTTTGGCTAAAATCTTCGTTCTGTATCGAGTCGAAAAAGTAGGTCAACTTTTTATTAATCCTGTTTGTGTAGGCAATTACATCAGCAGTAAGAATTGCTATTAGAAACATTAGCGCAATGGCGTTGTACAGTGGTTGCTCGCTATTAATTATCAACCCTAGCGCAACACCAAGCAATACAACAATTACAATGCGAATGGCAATATTTGTGTAAAAATGTTTAACCATACTGAATCCGATTTATGAGGATATTTACGATATGTTGTACTTACGCATTTTGTTGTAGAGCGTTTGCCGGGTTATGCCTAGCTGGCTGGCTGCGGCTTTTATGTTCCCTGCATTTTTTTCGATGGCTAGGGTAATCATCTTTTTTTCCATCTCGTCGAGCTTAACAACATTGGCATCGGTTTTATGGCTAATAGTTGACCCCGAGAAGAAATCGCTAACCTTTAGCTTGCCCGACTCGCTCATGATTACAGCCTTCTCTATAGTATGTTCCAACTCGCGGATATTTCCAGGCCACGAGTACTCAGTAAGTTTTTCTTTTGCCTGCAACGTGATGCTAAGCGATGATTTGCCATACTTTTCGGAATATTTGGCAAGAAAATGCTCGGCTAACGGCAGTATATCCTCCTTTCGGCGGCGCAGCGGGGGCAACTCAATGTGGATAGTATTTATACGGTACAGCAAATCTTCGCGGAACTCGCCATTATCAACCAGCTGGTTCAAATCCTTGTTGGTGGCGCAAATAAGCCTTATGTCGATAGGCTTGGGCTGATTTGCCCCTACCCTTGTAACCTCACGGTTTTGCAGTGCAACAAGCAATTTCGATTGTAGGTTTAGGGGCAGGTTCGCTATCTCGTCGAGGAATAGGGAGCCCCGATTAGCCAATTCAAATTTGCCCGTGCGGTTCTCCTGAGCATCGGTAAAAGCGCCCTTTACGTGGCCAAACAGTTCGCTCTCGAAAAGGGTTTCGCTAATGGCGCCCATATCAACAGTTACCATTAGCTCGTTGCTGCGCAACGACATGCTGTGAATTCTGCGGGCAATAAGCTCTTTCCCGGTGCCGTTCTCGCCCGTAATCAGTATATTGGTGTTGGTTTTAGCTACCTTATCAACGGTTTTTAGCACCTGCATTATGGCAGGGGAGTTACCAATTAGCTGCTTTTCCTCTCGGTTTATGCTTCTTATTAAATCCTTTTCCTTTTGCTTTAGCCCCTCTATCTCCATTTTCGAGAGGCTAAGCTCAATGGCCGATTTTACCGTAGCCAGCAACTTTTGGTTCTCCCAGGGTTTTAGCACAAAATCGGTGGCTCCAGCCTTTAGCGCCTTAACCGCCAATTCCACATCGCCATAGGCCGTTATAAGCACAACCGATATGTCGGGGTGATTCTCTTTGATTCGTTGCAGCCAGTAAATTCCCTCGTTGCCAGTGTTTACACCAGCCTTGAAGTTCATATCGAGTAGCACCAGGTGGTAGTTGTTGCTTTGCAACTCAGATATTAGCAAGTTTGGGTTCGATATGCAGCTAATCTTGTTGTACTCTGGAGCCAGTAGCATTTCTAGGGCAAGTAACACATTTTTATTGTCGTCAACAATTAGGATATTTCCTTTGGCCATGGGTTTTTCTGTTTCCACAAATATAGGTTCTAAGGGTTTACTTATGCAAAAAGGTGTAAATATTTTTTACAGTTGTGTGTAAATATATTTTACATATTTGGTGGGTGGCTATGCTTTAATGGGCTGATATTGTGAGTGCAAGATGTTTTGGTATGCCATTGGCTTATAATGTTGCAGCAGAACAACCTTGATATAATGATAAACTATAAAAACAAATCACATGATTAAAACAATAAACCTAAACAAAATCTTCCGTACAGATGAGGTGGAAACCCTAGCGCTTAACGATGTAAGTTTCTCAGTTAAAAAGGGTGAGTTTGTAGCCATAATGGGGCCATCGGGTTGTGGAAAATCGACCTTACTAAATATTGTTGGTATGCTCGATAACCCTAGTTCCGGTCAGTACTTTTTCGACG
>CAZGQZ010000258.1:0-2122 GCA_964527985.1 uncultured Rikenellaceae bacterium
TACAGCAAATAGGTTGGCTTTTTGCCATAAGCTGCATTCTCAACAGTTTATGGATTGTTGCTTGGCACTACCAGTGGCTCTCTGTTTCCCTGATCATTATGCTTGGCTTACTGGTTTCCCTTGTGGTTATTAATATTAGCCTTAAAGGATACCCACTTAGTTTAACAAAGGCATCGTTTGGCATATACCTAGGCTGGATTTGCATTGCAACCATAGCTAACGTAACAGCCCTTTTGGTTAATTTTGAATGGGGTGGATGGGGCATGTCTGAGCAGTTCTGGGCTATAGCAATGATATTGATTGGCGCTTTAATAGCATTTGTAACAACCCTACGGATGAACAACCCCTTTGTTGCCATTGCAGTGTTATGGGCTTTTCTGGGAATAATATTAAAGCAAAAAGGTTCCTTTCCGATTATTGTAACCGTTGCAGCTGTTGCAATGGCAATAGTTGCTGTTTCATCAGTTTTGGCTTTTTTAAGGGTAAAAGCAACTGCCGTAGGCAGCTAGTTGGAAATTTGTATAAAACAAAAAGACCAGCCTTTACGACTGGTCTTTTTTTTGTGACTCCGCCAGGATTCAAACCTGGAACCTCCTGATCCGTAGTCAGGTGCTCTATTCAGTTAAGCTACGGAGCCGTTTGCGGGTGCAAATATACTACATTTTTTTAAAAAACTTAACAGCATTGCAAAAAAAATCCTCGATTTCTCGAGGATCTAATTTGATCACTATTTTTCAAGTCTAACAATTTTTTCTTTAATCCTTGCTTTTTTACCAGTAAGGTTTCTGAGGTAAAAGATGCGAGCTCTGCGAACTTTACCAGTTTTGTTAATCTCAATTTTTTCGATGAAAGGAGAAAAAAGAGGGAAAATTCTTTCAACACCAACTCCGCTCGAAATTTTTCTTACAGTAAAAGTTTCGGCTACACCTCCTCCTTTACGCTGGATTACAACTCCTCGGAAACTTTGGATTCTTTCCTTGTTCCCTTCTTTAATCTTGTAGTGTACAGTTATGGTGTCACCACTTTTAAAATTTGGAGCGCTTTGCTCTACCTCGAAGGCTTTTTCGGCAATTTTGATCAGTTCCATCCTATTTGTTTTTTATTGTTCCACAGCACGCAATATTATCATTATGTAAAATTGGATAAGAGATTGCGCTGAAAAATGTGCCGCAAAAGTATAAAAATTATTTATAACTAATAGTTTGTAAACAAAAAAACTGCACCAAAAGGCAGTTTTTTTGTTTACATTCTTTAATATCTACTCTTCAGGCATCAAAAGCTTATCTCCGGTTGCATCAATAACTTGCTTTTTCCACCAATCGGGGTATTCTGGGTTTCCAACTCTGGCCGGAGCAGCATTGTACTTGTTCCACTTGAAAACACCGTTTTCTTCCTGTTTTACATTGCCATCAATGTACTTAACAACCAGGAATTCAAATAATTTTTCCCATTGCGTTACTAACGAATTGGCAGTATTAACGGAGAAGTTTGTTATAAAATCGATTGCTTCTGTTTTGTCTTGCTCAAATAGTTTTGCAGCCTGCTTGTCAACAAGGGGAGTTATTGAAGCATAATAGCTTTCCATCTCTTGCTGTACCTTTTTTATATCGGCACTCATAACATCGTAGCGAAGGTATGCAAAGTTCGAAACCTTGTTGAATACCCAGAATGCAGCATCTGCAGAGTAGGTCAATATATCACCGTTCCCTTTTGCAAAGCTATAGGGAATTTCATTTATTCCGCAGTAAATAGGTGTGTAAACCGTTGTGGCAGCATCATCAACACTAAACCAAATAATTCCGCCAATGGGGTTTGGTAGCCAGTTGCGACTTTGAGTTACAAAAGAGAACCCAGTTTGTTGTGTGGCTGTGGCACGCTCGTTAACGTATGTTTTACCATCGTACTCCCATGTTAGAGGACGCCAGCGATAGGGCAAGCCATGAGGACCAGCACCCGGATCTTTACTCATATCAAGGTCTGTTCCTTCAAGATGATCGCGCATAAAGTTCATTAGGTCTTGAGTCGACAGCTTATTCTCAGGCTTTATCCAAAGGGGCATACGATTGCTAAGGTCTAATCCTTTTGCATACTCAAAATGATTCCACATGCTTTTGTCGATGTC
>CAZGQZ010000258.1:2222-3594 GCA_964527985.1 uncultured Rikenellaceae bacterium
TCAGTTCCTTTGCCAATCATTTCCATAATCCAAACCTCGTTGGGGTCGGCAATTGAGAACGATTCGCCGCTGCTATAGTAACCGTGCTCGGCAACCAGTTCGGCCATGATTTTTATGGCTTCGCGAGCGGTTTTTGCTCGTTGTAGAGCGATGTAGATAAGGCTACCGTAGTCAATAATACCAGTAGTATCAACTAGTTTGCTCCTACCGCCATAGGTTGTTTCGCCAATGGCAACTTGGTGCTCGTTAATATTTCCAACAACCGAATATGTTTTTTCAACCTGTGGTATTTGGCCAAGGTATTTTCCAGTATCCCATTCGTAAACTTTCAGTAAGGTACCAGGGGCATAGCTTGCTGCTGGCCAGTGGTAAAGCTCGCCATAAAGGTAGTGCGAGTCGGCTGCGTAGGTTATCATGGTCGATCCATCAACCGATGCACCACGCGTTACCAAAAAGTTTGTGCAGGCTTGCGCTTTGGGAGCAAGCATGGCTAGTCCTAAAAGTGCTCCAAAGCTTAAAAGTCTGATTGATTTTTTCATTGTATAAAATTTATTGGGTTTTTATTTTGGACAAAAATAGAAAAATTGCTTTAACCACAAAGGAAAAGCAAACAACAACCTATTGGATTGATGCCGATACGAAAAGTTTAGTTTTCGAATTAAAAGTAAAGGCACCCGCCAATTGAACTGGCTTTTGCACCAGTTACACTTGCTAGGCTCGAAATAGTTTTTTGTTGGTAGAGTACTGCCAGAAGTGCAAATATTAGAGCTTCTTTAAAGTCGATGATGTTGGGTTGGGGGATGGTAACTCTATTGCTGTTTTTTTGAGCTATTAGCTCAACTAAAAACTTATTTTTTGCTCCTCCTCCTGTAACAAGGATGCTTCCGTTCTTTTTGTGATTTGTTGATGCAGCAATTTGAATTGCAATATGCTCGTATATGGTTCGGAGTGTGTTGTTTGGTTCGCTGATGAATTTCTTTATTTGTTTTTCGAAAACTTGAGTGTACCACTCTCGCCCAAGCGATTTTGCTCCCTCTATACTGTAATAGTTCAGGTTGTTGAGCGATGAAAGAAGGGCGTGGTTAACTTCTCCTGTTTTAGCTATTTCGCCATTAAAATCCATTTCATAACCTAAATGGTTTGCCACCATGTTAATTGCCATGTTTACAGGGCAAATATCGTATGCTACTCTTCCTTGGTTTCCATTAAAAGATACATTAGCAATGCCTCCAAGGTTAAGACAAAAATCGTATTCGTTAAAAAGCAATTCATCGCCAATGGGAACAAGCGGTGCACCTTGTCCGCCTCGCGCTACATCGCCCGATCGGAAATCGCATACACATGGTATTCCTGTTTCAGCAGCAATGTAGGC
>CAZGQZ010000259.1:0-3554 GCA_964527985.1 uncultured Rikenellaceae bacterium
CATGGCTGCTCAGGGTTGATGCCATTTTTTGGGCAAGCTCCTGAATTTCGGGGTTTGTGTTTGCCGAAGATAACGGGTAAAAGGCGCTTGTTACCTCCGATAGCAATCGGCCACTGTACTCGAGAGCAATAATAGTATTCTCAAAGGTTGGGTCTTCGGTGCTATTCACAATTGCATCAATAGCCTGCTTTTGCTGCTTCATGGCCTCCATAAAGGCAGGCTCGAAATGCTCAACCTTTATCTTGTCAAAAGGGGGAACATTAAATGGAGTGTTGTAATCGGTTAGCAATGGGTTTTTCTCCTTACACGAGAAAACACCGAAAAGCAACCCAGCGGATAGGGTAAGCATAAGTAATCTTTTCATTTTTATAGCTGTTTGATTGTTAGATGTTTTTGCAAAATAATACCTGTGCAAGTTATAAAATAAATGAGGTGTCTCAAATAGTTTGCACGCTTTTGCGCTGAGCAAAGGCCAATTTCACCACCTCGTCGATGTTTGGCTCCTCACATGGCTGCTGAACAAAATGCGCTAAATACTCAATATTTTTTGATGCGCTTTGTATTGGCGCCCAGCTAAGCTGCTTAGCGAAAAGCCCATGCTCGGCAGCCGAAACTATCACACTCCTTATAGCCATTTTATGGGCTTGAGGATCTTTCACAATTCCCCCCTTGCCCACCGAGCTGGCCCCAACCTCAAACTGTGGTTTAATGAGTGCTATGACTGAACCCTTAGGCAAGAGTAAGTTTTTAAAATAATCCATAACCTTAGTAAGCGAGATAAACGATAGGTCGGTAACCAGCAAATGAAACTGGCTTGGATTGAGGATGTTTGTATGTAAATCCTTAATGTTAACCCCCTCAATTGAGGTAACCCTAGGATTCTCTTTCAGGGAGCGAACAAGCTGGTTAGTGCCAACATCGATAGCGCAAACGCTGGTTGCTCCATGCTGTAAAGCGCAATCGGTAAAGCCTCCTGTTGAGGCTCCAACGTCAACAACTTGAAGCCCGTTACAGCTAACGCCAAAAACTTGCAACGCTTTTTCGAGCTTAAAGCCACCCCTGCTAACGTAGGGCATAGCATTTTGGTTGGATAAGGTAACCTCATCGCTATCATCAACCTGAAACGAAGGTTTTATCGCAACCTTACCATTAACCAGCACGTTCCCTTTTGTTATGTTGAACTTAGCCAGCTCGCGCGAGGGAAAAAAAGCGTTTTTAACAAGATAAACATCTAACCGCATTGGTAGCCCATTTTTGCAAAGATAGTAGATTTCACTTCGGAATTATAGCAAAAAAACGCACCCTATTGTTTTACACAAACTAAAATTGATACTACTTTTGCCCTATGACCCAGAATAAAAAATTGCCCTATAGCACTGCCGATGGCTCATTTACATTGTACTCGAGCCAGTACAAAGCGCATTACCACTCGCTGCACGGAGCCATAGCCGAGGCAATGCATATTTTTATTGACGCTGGGCTATCAACGGTCAATTCCAATGAAATTACGGTGCTCGAAGTTGGCTTGGGCACTGCCCTTAACTGTGCGCTAACAGCGCAATGGGCTTTGGCTAACGAGGTAACGGTAAACTATCACGCCCTCGAACTTCACCCGCTTACATCCGAAGAGTTGGGGCTGCTTAACTACAGTAATTCGCTTGACGAAAAAACAGCTGTTCTGTGGAATCAAATATGCAAAGCGCCCTGGGACGAAAAGGTACAGATAAATAAAAATTTCAGCCTTCTAAAGCAAAAAACCGATTTTACCCAATGGCAACCAAACCACAAGTATAATCTTGTATATTTTGATGCTTTTGCCCCTGATGACCAACCAGAAATGTGGACTGATGAGCAGTTTAGTAAAATTTACAGTAGCATAGAGTCACAAGGGGTTTTGGTTACCTACAGCGTAAAAGGTAGCGTTAAGCGAACACTTACAAGCGTTGGCTTTGCTATTGAAAGGCTAGCCGGCCCGCCTGGCAAAAAGCACATGCTACGAGCCACAAAACCATAGCATGTTATTGTTTGCGTGCAGGTTAACAATTTTTAAACCTTATCGCTTTTAGTATAATCCATAATTGCCTATCTTCGCAAACTGTTAAATAAACTAAACTTAAATAGCAATTTTATGAAACTAGTACGATTAGCTCTACTCCCTATTATGGGCCTAACTATTGCCCTTGTTGGTTGCCAACAAAACCCCATTAGTAAGGATATTAAAACCGAGGCCGATAGCGTAAGCTATGCATTGGGAATAAACATTGCATCGAGCCTAAAGCAGGGACAGCTTGAAGAGATTGATATCCTTGCCCTAGCAAAAGGATTGGATGATGTTTACAGCGAGAAGGAAGGCATTATGACTAACGATGAGGCTGTTGAGTATCTTAACGCTTTCTTTGCCAAAGAGCAAGAGCGTAAAGCCAAAGAAAACCTTGAAGCTGGCCAGAAATTCCTTGAGGAAAATGCTAAGCGCGAAGGCATTATTGTTGATACTACTGGTATACAGTACGAAGTGCTAGTTGAAGGCAATGGCCCAAAACCAACCGAAACCAGCAGGGTAAAAGTACACTACCACGGAACAAAAATTGACGGAACCGTATTTGATTCATCAGTAGAAAAAGGTGAACCAGCCGAGTTTCAACTAAACCGCGTTATTAGAGGATGGACCCTAGGCGTACAGAAAATGAGCGTTGGCTCAAAGTATAAGTTCTACATTCCAGCCGATTATGCTTATGGTGTAAGACCTCGTCCGGGCGGAGCAATTGAACCCAACGAAGTATTAATTTTCGAAGTTGAACTTTTGGATATTATAGAATAGCACTCCGACAGAAAATTGAGTAATTCATGGAAATAGCCGGAAAACTTATTCAGAAATTAGATCAGCAAAGCGGTCAGAGCCGAAACGGAACTTGGGTTAAGCAAGAGTTTATACTCGAAACCCAAGACCAGTACCCCCGAAAAGTGTGCATTGCACTTTGGGGCGATAAGGTTAAGGATATTGAAAACCTAAACATTGGCGATACCCTAAAAGCCATGATAAACGTTGAGTCGCGTGAGTTTAACGGACGCTGGTACACCGATGTTAAAGCCTGGCGAATTGAACCTATGGGCGCAGCCCAAGGAGGTAGCCCCAATGCACCCGAAGCACCAAGCTTCGACGAACTACCACCCGAAATGCCCATGACCGAGGAAGGCGAAATGGATGATTTACCGTTTTAGCGGGTTAGCCTACCAAATAGTAAAAGCAAACGAGCCACATAATTGTGGCTCGTTTGCTTTTATTTTCTTGTCAATTCAGAACATCAAACAGATAACTTAACACACCATTTGAATTCGGTAAGGAAATAGTCCAATGCGACAACCTTAGAAATAGATACACTTACAAAAAAACCACAAGCATTTCATTTTGCAATAAATAAAAAAAGCTGCCCGAGGGCAGCTTTTTTATATGGTATGCAAAAACTATTGCTTAATCATCTTGCGAACGGCACGCTCACCATTGCTACCTACAAAAGTAACAACGTAAACACCGCTTGAAAGATCGCTAGTGTTAA
>CAZGQZ010000260.1:0-3536 GCA_964527985.1 uncultured Rikenellaceae bacterium
TTGGCAGCATCGGGGCCCATGCGGTCGAATTCGGTTCCAGCCCAGCTATTCTCGTCGTGGTTGCTTGTAAAATGCATTCGAATGGTATTCTTTGGGTATTTTGCCAGCTCGCGCTGATAGTATTCATCAATGTCAAGCACGGTTTTTTCGCCCTTGGCAATACCGTTCATTATGTGATGGAATTCCCAGCCGTAGTCGGCATCAAAAGCGAATTCTTGCAGTTCAATCTCATCAGCTTCAGCGAGCATAAAAACTGGCTTAATCTCATCGAGCTCTTTACGGGCTCTATTCCAAAAATCGGTTGGTACCATTGAGGCTACATCGCATCGGTAACCATCAATATTTGCCTCTTCAACCCAGAATTTGAGCGCACCAATCATGTAGTTTCGTAGCTCTTGGTTTTCGTAGTTAAGCTGCACCACATCGCTCCAATCGAAAGGAGAAATAAGATTGCCAACTGAATCTCTTGTGTACCAATCGGGATGCTCGGTTACTAAATGGTTGTCGTGCGAGGTGTGGTTTGCAACCCAGTCAATAATTACCTTCATCCCATGCTGATGAGCTTTTTCGACAAGACTCTTAAAATCGTCCATTGTGCCAAATTCGGGGTTAACCCCTTTGTAATCCTTAATGGAGTAATAGCTCCCAAGCGAACCTTTGCGCTCAACTTCGCCAATTGGATGAATGGGCATAAGCCAAAGAATTTTAACACCTAGTTCGCTCAAACGAGGAAGATGCTCTTCAAAAGCCGCAAATGTACCTTCGGGAGTGTACTGGCGGATGTTTACTTCGTAAATGGTTGCATTGTATACCCAATCGGCATGCTCAATTTGAAATGCTTTGGTATTATCGATATTGCTCGGATTGCACGATGCAAAGCTAAGCGCAACTGAAATTAGCAAAGCAAATGCAAAATTCTTTAAGTTTTGGGTCTTTAATTTTGCCATAGTTATAAGGGGTTTAGTTAAATTATTTCATTCGTTTGCACAGAAAACATAAATATTTCAGCAAAATGCTTAACCTGTGGCAAATCTTTTTTTGTACTTTTGCTACCATGGAGAAAAATGGTTGTTAAAAATACGGCAATTAAGAATTCTCTCAAACAAACTCGACCTAAACGAGTAAAAAATCTCAACAAACGATAGAAATTTTTTTAACCTTATATTTTTAGTTTTATATGAAAAGAGTGCTTGTAGCAACAGGTGGGGGCGATTGCCCTGGATTAAACGCAGTGATAAGAGCAGTTGTTAAGCGTGCCGAACAGGAGCGTGATTGGGAGGTGATAGGCAGTATTGAGTCATTTAATGGTATCCTCAGAGAACCAACTGAAATTAGAGTTCTTGATGAGAAGTCGGTTGCAGGAATCCATGTGCAAGGAGGAACAATAATAGGTTCAACCAACAAAGGAGGTCCCTTTGCTTGGCCAATTAAGAACAAGGATGGATCGTGGGATTACGTTGACCGATCGGATGAGATGATTAGAAAACTTCAGTACCTTGGGGTTGATGCTGTAATCAGCATTGGAGGCGATGGATCGCAGAAAATATCTCAGGCCTTATACGAAAAAGGTCTTAACATTATTGGTGTTCCAAAAACTATTGATAACGATTTACTTGCCACCGATTTCACCTTCGGTTTTCAAACTGCAGTTCAAATTGCAACCGAGGCCGTTGATAAGCTTGTTACTACTGCAGCTAGCCATAACCGAGTGCTAGTGCTTGAGGTAATGGGCCGTTTTGCCGGTTGGATAGCCTTGCATGCTGCAATTGGCGGTGGTGCCGAGGTTTGCCTAATTCCTGAAATTCCTTACGATTTGAACAAGGTGCTCGAGAAGCTTAAATCGCGTTATAGCAGAGGAAAAGGCAACGCTATTGTTGTTGTTGCCGAAGGAGCAAAACCTAAAGATGGTGAAGTATACGCTGAGGAGAGTAGTGAGGTTGGGTATAAGAATGTTCGTTTGGGAGGTATTGCCCACAAAATATCGTACGATTTAAAAAAGGCAGGTTTTGAGGCCGATATGCGCGAAACAGTGCTTGGCCACCTACAACGTGGAGGCGTGCCAGTTGCATACGATCGAATTCTTGCTTCGCAATATGGTGTTAAGGCTTTTGAAATGGTACTTGAGGGTAAGTTTGGCCAAATGGTTGCTTATCGCCACCCCGATATTATTTCGGTACCATTATCGGAGGCTGTTGACAGGCCAAATTTTGTTGACCCCGATTGCGACTTGGTTCGAACTGCTCGCGGAATTGGGATTTCGTTTGGAGATTAAGCTGTTAAAAACTCTCAATATAAACCTGCCTCAAAGGCAGGTTTTTTTATGCAGGTAGAATATCGAAATAAACAATACAAAGCTTTTGGGAATCGGATTGCCTGATAATTTCGCACGAATAGCCGCCGTTTTCTGCTTGCGTGGTAGTTGCACATATTTTATCGTTACAAAATCCTTCCGAAAGAAAGTTTACTGAAATATTGCGTATATGGCTTTGGGCGTAAAGTTCAATGGGAATTGAGTTTATTGCCCATTCAATGTACTTTGTATTGTTAATGTGGCCATTAATATCAATGTCTGCAATTTTCGATACTATTTCTTGGCTGGAGATAATTGAACCATTTAGGCTTACCAATTTTTGCGCATTGCAATTCGTAGCTCGTATGGTTTCGCAAATGGGCATCGTGTCCTTAAACTCATTTGGACGTTTTGGTCTTCTGCTTTCAATATCAACAATCAGCCAGCTTGAGGTAGCACTAACAAGCCTTTTACCCTTTTCGTTTTCAACAGTGAAATCTCTAAGGGCAAATGCGCCTTCAATTCCGCTTGGCCAAGTTTTTACAACAATGCTGTTGGTCCATTTAGGCATTTCGGCAATTTCAACCTGAACTCGCGAAAGAGCCCAAAAAAGCCCTTTTTCATGAAGATGCGTGTAACCAAATTGGTTTATGGTAGCATGCTCCCAAGCAACTTCTTGAAAAAGGTGAAAAAGCGATGGGATTGAAAGCTCGCCCTTTAAATCGGAAAAGTAGGAGGGTACCGATAGGTGTTTTTTCAGAAATTCTTTCGAATCGTGATTATTCATTTGTGTAAAGTTGTGCTATTTGGTTAATTACCATATCCATTGAAAAATCGTTATGCGCTTTTTGCATTAGCAATTTACTTTCGTTATGTAAACGAGGGAGGTTGGTGAAAACACCATTTATTTCATTAGCTAAAAGCAGTGTTGTTGGTTTAGGCGCAGCGGAATCGATAAAATTGGTGAATTTTACTTGCTCATAATTCGATGTTGAAATAATTCCGCTAAATCGTTTGCTATTTACAGATATAACGGGAATCCCCATGCTTATGGCCTCAAGTGCAACTCTGCCAACTCCTATAACTATGCTTGCACTGCATAAACTACTAGTTACGCTATTTGAGTAGCCCGAAACGGTGCACACTGTTTTTCCTGTTTTTTCGTTTAGCTCATTTACCATCTCAATCAGCTCTGCTTTTTGATTGCCGTCGCCAATGATTTCGAGATGGGCTTCTCTATAATCTT
>CAZGQZ010000261.1:0-3529 GCA_964527985.1 uncultured Rikenellaceae bacterium
ACAACCGAATCGGTAAGCTTTTCATTCTCGGCCATGTACTCGTTTCTGAGCTGCTCTTCCATTTCGGGAGTAAGCGAACCATCCATTGCTGCTGTTTGAAACTTGTACTGAATATCCATTAGCGGTTTTGCTAATTCTTCCTGTAGCATGTTAAACTCCAGGAGTAAATCGTGGGTTTCAGATCCGCTTATGTCGCTTGCCATAACGTTGTCGGCATTCCCGGTGATAAGTATTTCGGAGTTTTCAACGAATAGTATGATTCGATCGTCGTTTTGCTCAAAATCAATGGCGTATAAGTCGGGAACTTCAACGCTACCTTCAAAAACGAACTTTCCTGCTTCCATCATGGTTGAATCTGCGGTGATGAGCTCGGTGTCCTTCATGGTTTTTAGGTAAACCATTTGGTCGGTTGCATTTTCAATGCTACCATCAATTTTATAGCTGCTGGTTGAGCACGAAAAGGCGAAAAGTGATACTGCAATAATTCCAATTAGTTTCTTCATGTTTGATGTTTTTTTTGTTTTTGTTAACAATGAACTTGGGGTTATGTTTAAAGTGATTTGTATAATTCGAGCACTTTTTTTGCCGCAGCAAACGAGCTAATTTTGTCGGCAAGAAGTTGCTGCTCCGCTTCTTCAATAGCCGACTGTATGTTAGGGTTGTTAAAGAGGTCGTCCTTTAGGCTTTCGGTTATTGTTTGGTACATCCAGTATTTTGCCTGGTTTAGCCTACGGTTTTGGAAGTATCCTGAGCCTTTTGTCGATTTTGTATAGTCGAGAATCTCTTCCCAAACATCATCAATGCCCAATTTGGTGACTGCTGAGCAGGTTCTAACCCGTGGCAACCAACCCGATTCGGGAGCGGGGAACAGGTGTAGCGCATTCTCGTATTGCACTTTTGCTGTTTTAGCCTTGTTCACATTTTCGCCATCGGCTTTAGTAATGGCAATTAAATCGGCCATTTCCATAATTCCTCTTTTAATCCCTTGTAGCTCATCACCGGCACCAGCGAGCATGAGAAGTAGGAAGAAGTCGACCATAGAGTGAACTGCCGTTTCGCTTTGGCCTACGCCAACTGTTTCAATAAAAATGGTGTCGTAACCAGCGGCTTCGCAAAGAATTATTGTTTCGCGTGTTTTGCGAGCAACCCCTCCCAGCGAACCAGCCGACGGCGATGGCCTAATAAACGCATTGGGATCGTTGCAAAGGGTTTCCATTCGGGTTTTATCGCCTAGTATACTTCCTTTGCTGCGCTCGCTGCTTGGGTCAACGGCCAAAACAGCTAGCCTTCCGCCTTTTTGGGTAATGGTGCCGCCAAGCGCTTCAATAAAAGTGCTTTTGCCAACACCGGGTACACCTGTAATGCCTATGCGAATTGAGTTACCTGTGTAGGGCAAGCACTGCTCAATTATTTTTTGCCCTAGTTCGTAGTGCGAGGGTAACGAGCTCTCAATTATGGTTATTGCTTGGCTTAAAATTGATGTGTTTTTGTTGAGTATGCCCTCAACGTAGTGCTCGGGTGGGTAAACCTTTTTCTTAGCTGATTTAAACTTTGCAATTAGGTTTTGGTTAACCGTAGGGGGTTGCTCAACCCCAGGGTTTACTTTAAGTGCAGATTTGTTGTGTTTGTTTTGCTCCATAAAGCCAAAAAAGAATTGAGCAGCGAAGTTATGAATTTTTATCCCAATTCTTTGCTCGGAAAAGTTTAACCCATGTAATATTTACACCCTAACTCCAAAAATTACGATATCGTCAATTTGGTCGGTTTCACCACGCCATTTAAGGTGCTCTTGATGAAGTATCTCTTTTTGCTCGTCCATGGGTTTTTGGTGAATATCTAAAAGGAGCTGTTTGAAACGTTTGCTCATGTATTTTCTGCCATCTGTGCCGCCAAACTGATCGGGGAATCCATCGGAGTACATGTAGAACCTGTCGTTAGGCATAAGGTCAATTTCGTGGTTTGTGAAGGGTTGATGGTCGGTTATGTGGATTGCCACTGGCATCTTGTCGGCTTTGTATTCAATAATCTCGTTATTGCGAATAAGCACTAAAGGGTTGTAAGCACCAGCCCATTCAAGTTTCATGTTTTCGGTGTCGAGCATGCAAAGCGAAATGTCCATTCCATCCTTTTGCTCATCCTTTTTCCCGGTTTGCGATAGGGTGAGCTTAATAAAATCTCTGAGAGTATTCAGTATACGGGCAGGTTCCATTATGCCCTCCTTGTTCACAATTTCGTATAGGAACGAAACTCCAAGCATACTCATAAATGCGCCAGGCACACCATGGCCTGTACAGTCGGCCGCAACAAGCACCATTTTGTTTTGTTTCTTAGTAAACCAGTAAAAATCGCCGCTTACAATGTCGCGCGGAAGGAAAAGCACGAAGTGCTCCTTGAGCGATTCTTTAAGCATAGTTGCGGAAGGTAAAATGGCATTCTGTATGCGGCTTGCATAGCGTATACTATCGGTAATCTCTTGTTTTTGGTGTGAAATTAGCTCGTTCTTCTCTTCCAGAATTCTGTTTGCTCTCTGTTTTTGGCGTACCATATTTATAAGCAACCCAGCGAAGGCTAAAATCACAATAATTCCTCCAATTGAAATAGCAATGGTTAAGCGTTGCCGCTGAATTACCGATTTTTGTAAGGCTTTTTCGTTGTTAAGCAGCTTTATCTCCTGCTCCTTCTTCTCGGTCTCGTACTTGGTTTGCATTTCGGTGATAGCTTTTTGGCTCTCTTCGCTAAAAATCTCATCCTTTAAAAGGATAAACGTTTTGGTGTGTTTCAACGATTTTGCCAATAAGCCTTTTATCTCGTATAGCCTCGAAAGCCTATTGTGGGTGTACATCATTACATCTTTAATCCCCAGTTTGCTCGATAGTTTTAGGCTGCGAATGAAGTTTTGCTCAGCGGTGTCGTAGTTTTTCCTGCGGAAATTCATCTCGCCAATATGGAAAAGAGCAAGTGATGTTTCGTAGCTTCTGTTTAATTCTTTTGCTATATTAAGGCCTATATTGAGGTGTTTTCTTGCGCTTTCCCAATTACGGGTATAAATGTAATGGCTACCTAAATTGATGTTCACTTTTGATACTTCAACCTCATTCTCAATTTTCTCGTAGAGTTCGAGTGCTTGATTGTAGTAGTCGAATGTTTGGCCGAAGGTAGATTGTATAACATTAACTGGGATTTGCTGTTCGAATAGCGAATCCTCCCAGTACTCTCCGTATTGCTCAACAAACTGGTTAGTTGCCAGTTTTGAGTAGCAGTTAGCTATGTTGTTTAGCGATAGGGCAATCTGTTTTAGGTCGTTTTGACTTCGGAAAATGCTAAGTGCAGTTTGATGAAATTCAAGTGCTTTGTTGTAGTTTGCTTCGTTTTCCTTAATTGTTAAGGTGCTTCGCGACAGGTTTTCGTAAACATTGCCAATTTCCATTGATACATAGGCAATCCTTAGCGAGTCCTCAAGCTGCTCAAAAAGGGTTAAACTTTTTTGGTATTTTTCAAGAGCTAGTTGATAATTGCCAAGAGTTCGTTG
>CAZGQZ010000262.1:0-3528 GCA_964527985.1 uncultured Rikenellaceae bacterium
TGTTGGGTTTACTTTTCATTTTCGGTTTAATCCTTTACCTTTTCGCCCGTTTTACTAGGATAACCTATGTTAAATCGGTAGGACAAAAAATGGACATTATAGTAACTGGTTGGATTGGAACACCCGTTCATGAGCTTGGGCATGCAATATTCTGCATACTGTTTAGGCATAAAATTACCGAGATAAAGCTATACAGTCCAAATGCCGAAGATGGCACTTTAGGTTATGTTAACCACGCCTACAACCCGCGAAGTACCTACCAAAAAATTGGAAACTTTTTTATTGGAGTTGGCCCAATAATATTCGGAGCACTGGTGCTTTATGCTGCATTTTACTATTTGGTGCCCAACATGAGCAGCATTTTCAGCAACATTGAGGGGCAAAGTCAAGCGCTTGTAGCTAGCGTTAGGGGGCAGTACGGAGGCATACTTACTTCGCTTTGGGGTACAACCAAAAGTACGTTAGCAAACCTGTTTAATGCAAGTAATTTTTCCGACTTCAAGTTTTGGATTTTCCTCTATTTGGCTATTTGCATCTCATCGCACATGCAGCTTAGTCCGCCCGATATAAAAGGTGCAAAAGGAGGTTTAATATCGCTCGTTTTGCTGTTTTTCTTTTTCAATCTAATTGTACTCGGACTAGAGGCTACTGGTTTGAGCAGCTTTTTTGGTAGCTGGTGGAACTACTTTAAACTCGAAAGCTACGCAACGGGAATTAATAAGTGGGTGGGCATGTTTGGAGCCCTTTTTGTGTTTGCCACAATAATTTCGGGCATTAACTTTATTGCTTCTTACATCATTCTCTCAGTTTACAACCTAATTAAGGGCAGAGGATTGATAAACCCAGCGTTTTAATTTCTCCAAAGGTTTTATTAAAAGCTCAACCGGAACCTTAAAAAGAGCATATTTAGGCTTTCTGCTTCGCTGCCAAACTCCCCAGCGAAACGTTGGCCTAGTATTGAAACTTCAGTATTCTGCCCAGCGGAATAGGTAAAGGTTGGCATTACAAAGTACCCGTTGCCAAGCGAGGGGAAATACATTGCCGCAACCGAGGCGTTTAGTAGCGGATGAATTGGATATGAGGCCTGAGCAAACCATGTAAACTCGCTAAACGATATGGTTTTAACCGACATGGGAACGAAAAACAGATCGGTAAAACCTGCCAACTTTAGCTTGCTAAAATATCCATTGTAAATAGCCTCAACGTTAATGGCCAATGAATTTGAAAAAATGTAGCTAAAGCCAACCGTTGTTAGCATCACCCCCAAGCTATCGGGAAAATTTTGCTGTGGATGAAAGTACGAAAGTTCACCTGTAAACCCTACATTCCGAATACTGCCAGTCCACCCTCCACCTAAAACAAAATCGGTTGAATCAAGAACACCCGATAGCAGCTGAATATCATAGCCCTTTGCGTTAAACCGATACATTGCAGCCGCGGTTAGCTGATTGTCCTTATCAATTTTAACTGCCGCTTCGGCAGTAGAGGTATAAGTGGGATAGTACTGCAATCGGATAGCATCACTGCCAGGCCGCTCTTCGTAATCGAAATCGAAAAAGGAATAAGCATTAAAAATATCGTTTGGATTCCAAACGAACGATTGCCCCCAATTTATTCGTTGCCGACCAATGGTAGCTGTAATATTTTCAATATTATACTCAAAAAACAATCTGTCGAATGAGGTATTTATTACCACAGAATTGTTTGAATACAAATTGTTGGTTAAGAAATTCAGATAGCCATTATCGGCAGCTATCATATCTGCATAATCCGGAATAGTTTTAACGTAATCGCCATATACTATACGATTGCGCATTTGCGCTGTGAACGTAAGGTTTTGGTTAACGTACCAGCTAAAATTTAACCTGTTGTGAATGTTATTCTCTATTATCCAAGGCGACTCAAACTTGTTAAATGTAACATGGTTAAGGTATTTCACATACCCATTTAATGAGATATTCTGATCATTCCCGACCT
Organism: uncultured Rikenellaceae bacterium; assembly: GCA_964527985.1. Classification (GTDB taxonomy): domain Bacteria; phylum Bacteroidota; class Bacteroidia; order Bacteroidales; family Tenuifilaceae; genus Perlabentimonas. The sequence continues at coordinate 1,978 of CAZGQZ010000262.1, forward strand.
GAGCAATGCTCAGTAAGGAGACAATCTGGAGTAGCAATATGGCGAAGATACGTTTCATGGGAGCAATCTACTTTACTTCATCGGAAACTACGTGGCCGTCCTCAACGGTAATTACCCTATGCGCCTTTTTAACAACCCTTTGGTCGTGTGTTGAGAAGATAAAGGTAATGCCTTCCTCTTTATTTAATCGTTCCATTATGTCGAGTAGGGTTTCGGTTGATTTTGAGTCGAGGTTGGCAGTTGGCTCATCGGCTAAAACAAATTTGGGTTTTGAGGCAAGCGCCCTTGCCACAGCTACTCGCTGCTGCTGCCCACCCGACATTTTCGAAGGGCGGCTGTTTGCTCTATCGCCCAACCCAACTGCATTGAGCAGTTCCATAGCTCGCTCATCGCGCAAGCTACGCTTTGCACCCTGTAGCTCCATAATAAACTCAACGTTCTCCTTGGCAGTAAGCACAGGTATTAAATTGTACGCCTGAAAAACAAACCCAATGTTACGAAGCCTAAAATCGATAAGCTTTGACGGACTGAGCGATGCAATATTTGTCCCATCAACCACAATTTCGCCCTCGGTGGCCGCATCGAGTCCACCAATGAGATTCAGAAGAGTTGTTTTGCCGCTACCCGAAGGACCAACAATGGCGGCAAATTCACCCTTGGCGAACGAAAGGTTCACGCCGTCAACGGCTTTAACCTTCACTTCGGAGTCGTTATAAATCTTAACCAGATTTTTTAGTTCCAATATTTTCATCGTTTTTCATTTAAGAAGTTACGCTATGATATTTTTTTGCTTCGCTTTTACATGCACATTTATCCAACAGGTTACATATCAATCCGTATGGCCTCTGCCGGTTTAAGTTTTATAGCTTTACGAGCGGGGTAAATGGCCGATATAATTCCGGTAATAATTACCAAAATGGTAACGCCAACAATTGAGTCGAAGCCAATTTCGGGATAAATAACCGAATCGTACCCAAATGAATTTAACCCCTGTGCCCAAAGGCTTAAGTCGATTCCAGTTTTGCCAGTTATTGCCGTTAGCATAACAGCCAAAACAATGCCGATGATACCGCCTGTTAGCGATAGGAAAACCGTTTCGAGAACGATCATAGTGAAAACCCTAAGGCGGTTCATGCCCACGGCCATAAGCATACCTAACTCTTTTACCCTTTCGAGAATAACCATGAGCATGGTATTCACAATGCCAAAGCCAAGTGCAAGCAAAATTATACCCACAAAAATGTAAAGCATAAGGTTCATGTTCTCGTTAAGCATTTCCATCTCGGGCAAAAGCTGAGTCCATGTAAGAACTTGTAGATTAGGATGCATTTCACTAATTTCCTTGGATATAAGCTTCTCGGTACCATTCTCATTTAGTAAAACGGCAATTTCATGACCAGCATTTTCGTCCAAACCAACCAATCGGCGAATATCATCAGCCCTAACAAACGCCTTCATCTCATCGTACGATGTATTTGAAGTTCGGTAAATGCCTGCCACGCGAAAAGCACCTCCGGTTAGGGTTCCATCCATTTCGGTAATGGTTACCAC
>CAZGQZ010000263.1:0-3520 GCA_964527985.1 uncultured Rikenellaceae bacterium
TAGTTTGTTCACTAACATATTAAGCAATGTTCAAACAAAAATTGATCGATTTTGCAAAAAAGATTTTTTCACATCCACTGGTAAAAACACCATTGTTGGCTTTTAGTATACTAGCTGTTGCAGTTTTAATATTTTTTACCTTTCTGCACATTTTTTCAAGGCATGGTAGAAGTTTTCCCGTGCCTGATTTGTCATCGCTTACAATAGAACAGGCTACCGAATTGGCAAAAGATAAGCGTTTACGCCTAGAGATTACCGACTCGGTTTACATTGTAACCCGTAAGCCCGGAACCGTTATTGAGCAAAACCCGAAATCGGGTACATTTGTCAAGGCCAATCGTAGGGTGTTTGTCACCACAAATGCTGTAAACCCAATTTTAGAGGATATGCCCGATTTAATAGGCTTAAGCCTTAGGCAGGCAAAATCGGTATTGCAGCTACAGGGGTTTAAAATTGGTAGCCTCAGTTTTGTCCCCGATATTGCTGTAAACAATGTGCTTGAGCAAAAATACAAGGGCGAAGAGGTAGAGCCTGGAACGCAAATTCCTAAAGGCTCGGAGATTAACTTGGTGCTTGGCAAAGGGTTTTATAACGAGAGGACAGTTCTACCAAGGGTAATTGGGTTAACTTTAGCCGAAGCGCGCAATCTTTTACACGATGCTTCGTTAAATTTAGGACGTTATAGTTTTGATGAAACAATTTTTGATAAGGCAGACTCGTTAAATGCCATGGTGTATAGCCAGTATCCAAATCCAACTGGAGAAACAAGCATTAGCTTTGGAGCTAGAGTCGATTTATGGCTAACGCTTAACGAATCGCGCATTCCGCCTGAACCAAAACCCGAAATTGAGGAAGAAGAGGAGGAGACTGATGATGAGTTTGACTACAGCGAAATGGAAATAGAGGAAGTTATAGAATGAGAATATTTTTCACAACTGTATTTTTAACAGCACTATTGGCCACGGCTAACCTAATGGCTCAGCAAGGCAGCGAGGTTTTGGTTAACCTTTCGTCAATGCCTTTTGATAATAGCATAAATCAGAAAAAGGGAAAAACTTTGCTTGAACTTCCTTTTTTTGATGATTTTTCAAGGGGAGAAACTTCCCCTACAAGTGACCTTTGGTACAGCTCAGGGGTTTTTGTAAACACCACTTACGCCATTAATTCGCGTTCAATAGGTGTTGCTTCATTCGATGCACTTAACCATAAGGGAAACCTATACGATAATGCATCAACGTTCTCCTTTTCAGCCGATACGCTAACGTCGCATGATATTGATTTAAGCTATCCCGAAGATACAACTGTTTACATCAGTTTTGTTTTCCAACCCCAAGGGTTGGGGTATGCCCCCAGCAGTAAGGATTCGCTTGTACTCGAATTTTACGACAATACTTTAGGTGAGTGGATAGGAGCATGGGTTGCCTGGGTCGATTTTGGTGGCGATTCACTCTGCCATAAACAGAAAATTAGTACGGAGAAGCTAACGGTTATAAAATCGGATACATTACATAGAACTTTTCACCGTGCTCACTTTCCAATTCTCGATGAACGATTCCTTACCGAAAACTTCCGATTCCGATTTAGAAACTACGCAACGCTTCAGCAGAATGCTACTGTTCCTGGCTTACTGGCAAATTGCGACCATTGGCATATCGACCAGCTTTACATCGATGTTAACAGGGCATACGATGATACGCTACTTTACGATATTACCTTTGCAAGGCCGTTAGGTTCAATTCTAAATAATTACGAGTCAATTCCATGGAACCATTTTAATAGCCAAGCCCAATCGGCCGAGCTAACCAATCCTCTTTACTTTTCAATACTTTACCGAAATCTTAATCTCGATGAGGATCCAAGTGGCCGACAGGTTACCCGCAGGTTTAGCATTTTAAACCAATCTACTCAAGAGAGCTACAATTTCTCATCGGCAGCCGAAAATATCGCCCCACTTAGCGATTTTTTGTTGAATAGGGAGTATTTCTACGAGTTTGAATCGGCATGGACAGATTCGGCAAAGTTTGAGTTTACATCGTACCTCATTACCGACGATTTACAGCCATTTCGCTGGAACGATACGGTTAGCTATACGCAGCAGTTTATAAACTACTATGCGCACGACGATGGCAGTGCTGAAAGCGGATACGGATTATATGGCGAAGGTACCCAAAACGCACAGGTTGCCGTAAAGTTTAACTCGTATGAGAACGATAAGCTGGTTGGTGTATACATGTACTTTAACAGAGCAAAGGACGATGCAAACCAAAAATACTTTAAGTTTGGCGTTTGGGATGACGACAATGGTAAGCCCGGAAACCTCATTTACGAGCAGCTAGGATTACGTCCATTATTTGCCGATAGCCTGAACCAATTTGTACTTTTTAAGATCGATGAAGAGCTGTGGGTTGATGCAGGCACATTCTACGTTGGCTGGATACAGACAACCACCGAAATGCTTAACGTTGGCTTTGATAGGAACAGGAATAGCAGTTCCAAGCTGTTTTACAATATCGATGGTAACTGGCTTAATACCTCGTTTCAAGGGTCGCTCATGCTTCGTCCGGTATTTGGTGAACTAACCGAACCGCCCACCCATAACAATCCAGATAAGCTAATTCGAGAAATTAGCATATACCCAAATCCTGCAACCGATTTGCTGAACGTTAAGTTACCTCATCCATTTACTCATGGCGTAGTTAGCATTTATAACCTAGTAGGGCAGCAGGTATTATCGGTTCCTGTTAACGGAACCCCAATTAATGTCTCGTCGCTTGCAAGTGGAACTTACATTGTGCGGGTTACAAGTAACGGACAAATTTTAGGCACACAAAAACTAGTTATTGCCAAATGGTAAGCGAAAATAAACCCTATACCGATGATGAATTAGAAGAAGAGGGAGGAGATCAGCAGGAACTCTTTGAACATTTTCATATCGATGTAGACAAGGGGCAAAGCATGCTCCGTATCGATAAGTTTATAGCAGCAAAAATACAGAATGTTAGCCGAAGCCGCGTTCAGGCAGCTGCCGACGCAGGAAATATTCTGGTTAACGACAAAGCCGTTAAGTCATCGTACAAAGTTAAGCCAAACGATAGCATCTCTATTGTAATGGCTTACCCGCCCCGCGAAATTGAGATTATCCCCGAGAATATTCCAATAAATATTGTATATGAGGATGATGACCTAATTGTGGTGAATAAGGAGCCGGGCATGGTAGTGCATCCTGGGCACGGGAACTATACCGGTACGCTAGTAAATGCGCTTATGTATCATTTGCGCAATGTGCCTTTGTTTAGCTCGGGTGAGGTAAGACCAGGATTGGTTCATCGAATTGATAAGAATACATCGGGAATACTGGTTATTGCCAAAACCGAATTTGCCATGAATCATTTGGCTCGCCAGTTTTTTGAGCGAACTACCAATCGTAAATACGTTGCTTTGGTTTGGGGCGATATGGAGGAGGAATCGGGAACCGTTGATGCGCACATTGGCAGAAGCCCCCGCGACAGAATGAAGATGT
>CAZGQZ010000264.1:0-1968 GCA_964527985.1 uncultured Rikenellaceae bacterium
ACTCGATCCAGTTCGTGCAGATCTTACCCTAACAGTTAACATGCTTGTTTGGGCACAACTTGAGGTATTTGATCCCGAAAACGACTTTGTTGATGTTGCTGGATCATTCAACGATTGGGGCGGAACAGCAATTGTTCTCGATGCAATTGCCGATGATCCTGAAATGGGTTATACTGCAACCATTGAAGACCTACCTGTTGGCATCACTTACGAATTCAAATTCCGTATAAACGGCGTTTGGGACGATAACACTGCCGAATTCCCATATGGTGGACCTGCTCGCACTGTTACAATCATTGATGGAGAGAACAACTACGAGTTCTGGTACAACGATGACCAACCAACAACCTACACCGTTACCCTTACAATTGTTGACGCCGATGGCGCACTTGAAGGAGCTGTAGTTACTTTCGATGGCGCTGATTACACTACCGATGTTGATGGTATTGTAACCATTACCGAAGTTGTAGATGGAACACATGCATACACAGTTACAATGGAAGGTTACGATCCCGAAACTGGTGAGATTGTAGTTGACGGTGCTGATGTTGAGCAAACCATTACCTTAACCATTACAGGTATTGACAACGGAATGCTTAGCAACCTTACAGCATACCCCAACCCATTTAGCAGTCACATTACCATTACTAACGCCGAAAAGGTTAACCGCGTAATTATTACAAACCTAATTGGACAACAAGTAATGAATGTAACACTTAATGGAACTGAACCTATCAACACTAGCGAACTGGCCAAAGGCATTTACCTTGTTACTTTTGAGGGAATGAATGGTGAACGCGCTGTACGTAAGATGGTGAAGAAATAAACCTCCTTTTATTTAATAATAAAAAAACCCCGAACAATTCGGGGTTTTTTTATTGGATAAACCCATGGGTTTATAGCATTAATTCTCCCAAGTAAACTGTTCATCAAAAAAAAATTATTATGAACAATAGTTAATAGAATTTTCTCTAACTTTAGTTAGGTGTTCAATTGGCAAATAATGAGAATTTCTTTGGCCTAGAACACTTTTTATTAACCCTAACTATTAACAAAAACCAATTAGCTATGAGAAAAATTTTTACAGTTATGCTTGTTATGCTTGTTGCATTTTCCACGAGAGCACAAATTGACTCGAAAGAATCAAAAAATTTGAAAGATGAGAAAGAGCTTGCTAATACACATCTACAAGTTTCCAAAAGCATGGAAAAAACAAGGGTTTCAAAATCTGAAGTTTTTATTGATGATTTTGAGTCCTTAACCGGATGGACATTAGAGGCTCCGTTTGAGATTGGCACAGCCACTACTGAACCTGCAACGGCACATAGCGGAACCGATATTTTGGGCGGCCCACTTAACACCGATTACCTAGCTAATCAACCTCAAGTATTTGCTACTTCACCTGTAATTGATTGCTCTGCCGAAGCTGCTGTTATTTTAAGCTATTGGAGTTTCTCAGGCTGTGAAAGTGGCAGCTGGGATCACATTGGGATTGAAGCATTCGATGGTTCGGCTTGGAACCTAGTGTGGAGCAATACCGAATGGGGCGGAAGTGTTCAACAAGATGCTTGGACTTATTACGAGTTTGACGTTTCAACACATGCTGCAGGAAATGCAAATTTTCAAGTAAGATACTACTTGGGAGCGACTGATGGATCAGTTAATTATTCGGGCTGGGGCATCGACGACTTTATGATCTTCACTCCCGAAGATAATGACTTAGGTGTTAACACCATCACTCCCAACGGAGTAGTTACAACTCCAGACCCAATCACCCCAACCGTTACCGTTCAAAACTACGGTGGGTTAGCCCAGTCAACTTTCGACATTACCCTTGTTTCCGATCCTGCCGGATATAGCGAAACGATTTCAAACCCAGGCACAATTGAACCAGGTGCTACGCTAACCATTGATTTCCCCAATTGGTCACCCGTCGACGGCTCCTACACCCTAACAGCAACTGTAGTA
>CAZGQZ010000264.1:2068-3520 GCA_964527985.1 uncultured Rikenellaceae bacterium
TTTCCCCAATTGGTCACCCGTCGACGGCTCCTACACCCTAACAGCAACTGTAGTACTTGCTGATGATGCTAATTCTGAAAACGACATTGCTACTTCAGAAATTGAGGTTAGAGTTAATGACTTAGGTATTAACACCATCACTCCTAACGGAGTAGTTACAACTCCAGATCCAATTACCCCAACCGTTACCATACAAAATTACGGTGGGTTAGCCCAGTCAACTTTCGACATTACCCTTGTTTCCGATCCTGCCGGATATAGCGAAACGATTTCAAACCCAGGCACAATTGAACCAGGTGCTACGCTAACCATTGATTTCCCCAATTGGTCACCCGTCGACGGCTCCTACACCCTAACAGCAACTGTAGTAATTGCTGATGACGCTAATTCTGAAAACGACATTGCTACTTCTGAAGTTGAGGTTAGGATAAACGACTTGGGGGTTAACACCGTTACACCTAGCGGAGTAGTTTCTACAGGCACTACAATTACTCCAACAGTTACAATAGAGAACTATGGTGGAGTAGCACAATCGACCTACCATATTACGCTTGTTTCTGACCCCGCCGGATATAGCGAAGCCGTTTCAAACCCTGGGACAATTGAGCCAGGCACTACGCTAACCATTGATTTCCCCGATTGGTCTCCAGCCGATGGCACATATACTCTAACAGCGACAGTCGTTTTTGCTAACGATGGATTTTCTGGAAATGATATAGCCACCTCTGAAATTGAGGTAAGGGGCGTTGGTTTTGGCGATGTAATTCATTCATTCAATACTGAAATGGCTGGATGCGCTGGGATTGAAACTGATGGCAACCATATATATACCGTTTATTGGAACCCAGGTACTGCCGGAAGAAACTTTGATAAGTATACTATGGACGGTACATTTGTTGAAGAATTTGAAATTACAGGAGTTTCTGCCGTAAGAGATTTGGCTTACAATCCAGCAACTGGATATTTCTATGGTGCAGCGGCAAATACTACGCTATGGGAAATGGATTTAGAGAACAAAACACTTGTTAGTACCATTACTGCTCCAGTAGAATGCCGCGCTATTGCATTTGACGAGGGAAGCAATACGCTTTGGGCTAACAATTGGAGCACCGATTTAACTGAGTTTGACCTAACAGGCACTGCAACGGGCAACTCATTCCCCATAACAACTAGTATATATGGTGCTGCATACGACAAATGGTCTGATCCCGAAAACCCAACTTTATGGCTATTTAACAACGGCGAAAACCCTGAAACCATTGTTGAATATACCATGGACGGTACTGCTACAGGAAGGCAAATTGATATAACAACGGTACCTGGGTATGCTTCAGGAGGCATTGGAGGCGGATTAGCATCATTTGAGGCTGACGGAGTTGCTTACTTACTAGCAAACATCCAGCAAGATCCTAACCTAATTGTTAAGTTCTACCTAGTTTCAACAGCCGAAAC
>CAZGQZ010000265.1:0-1391 GCA_964527985.1 uncultured Rikenellaceae bacterium
TAACGATAATAAGAAAAAGTAATATGTGTAAAGTTCTATTCAAACTGTTTGTTTTGTAATGCTTGTTTGGATTTGGGAACAGCGTTCGGTCTACCTAAGTCCGTGTGCGACTCCGCCCTTCGACAGGCTCAGGACTCGATACGCTCGGACTGATACACTCATCACCCCATCGCTTCCTTTTCCCAAATCAATTTTTTAAAAGAACGTTTTGTTTTTTTGTACACCCCGCCAGTTCGCACTGGCGAGGTGTGGTATTGCAAATAGCCGTTAGGCTATGTTATTTAGCAACTTAATACTAGTTACCAAAAGTGTTAGGTATGTGATAAATAGGACCAGTGGTTGGAGCATCAACAACATAAATATCAATAGTACCATCTGTTCCATAAACAGAGGTTGTTCCAGCAATGTAATCTGACTTACGAGAAATACGGTCATTAACACCATCGCCATCACCAGTAGAAATTACCCAACGGTATAGGTAAGCAATTTCTCCTCCTGCATTTGTATAGTCTCTTGACATTGAAAGAGTGTGGTTAGATAATGCTGGAGCTGCAGCACCATCAGCATTAAAAGAACCGTCATCAGTTATAGTCCAGTCATTTCCGTTAATTTCAGTAGTAGCCGTAAACTTATCCCAAGTAAGTACTGTGGTTGAAACAGGAGTTGCTCCTGGTACAGGGTTGCCAGTTGCTCCTTCAATAGTTACTTCATATTCCTCAAGCCTCCACTGTGCCCAAATAGCATCGTTTGCAAGCTCAGCAGCTGTTAAATCAAAAGTAACAGTGTGTGCAGTTACGTCGCCACAACCTGCACCCCATGCTACTCCGGTTGAAGCGTCAACTGCCATAGTTGGAGCAGGGAGGTATACAATTATGTGGTCTGTTCCTGCTGGATCAGTACATCCTGTTGTAGTGTTTCCTTCGGCTACGTTAATTTCATAATTACCAATTACAGAAGGAGAATTCAACTCAACGTAGTTGGCAGGTGTTCCTGAGTTAACAGTTTCTGTTAATGCTTCTGGCCCAGCTACATCTAGTGTCCAGGTCCAAGTAGATAGTGGGTTTAGTACCCATCCGTCTCCTGCATTATAATCAGGGTTGTAAGCTGCATCAGGTTCTACATATAAACCAACATCTTGCCCTAATGTGTGCATAGTGATTCCACCAGCATTGTCGGTAGCGTTTTCGCTATAATCACCTTCTTCAACCTGCGCCATTGCGCCAGTCATAATAACCATGGCCAACATTGTGAAGGCCAGCTTAAGTAAATTTTGCTTTTTCATAGCTTGAAATTGTTTAGTTAGTAAAATAGTTATTCTCAAAATTTAATGTTTAACGTTTAGTGCCTGCCTGAGGCAGGTTCAATGTTTAGTGTTTAAAGTTTAGAGTTTA
>CAZGQZ010000265.1:1491-3471 GCA_964527985.1 uncultured Rikenellaceae bacterium
GTTTAGTGCCTGCCTGAGGCAGGTTCAATGTTTAGTGTTTAAAGTTTAGAGTTTAGAGTTTAGAGTTCAATGTTTTACGTTTAAAGTATTTGTGGTTAGTAATTATGTTTTTAAAACGGTGACTGAGTGACTGACTATAAATTTTTCAACCCTCCTTTAGTGGTTCGTTCTTCTTCTCACATTAAGTCAATTAACCTTTTTGTAAAACAGGTTGCAAGTTTAGTAAAAATTATTTTTTGCCCAAGCAAGTAATACGTTTATTTACCCATTTGTTTACATCTAATTGGCTGTTTTACATTTATTTTAGATGAACGACGGTTTTGGGCTGATAAAATACGTTTGTGCTAATGGTTAAAATAAAACCTCATTGCAAAACTCAACTACACCCTATTGCTATCAAAGAACTTGGGACAAAATGCTATTACAGGTACGAAAACGTACCTTAGTTTTTAACTCAACCCTTATCTGCAACATAAATGCCAATTATTATATATTTATGAATATCTGTTATTTATGGTTATTAAAATAATGGTGGTTGTACGATTTCGGGCATTGGTGGGTTGGGCACTTCGAGAGCCTCAGTGCCCGCCTCAGTGCCCGATAGTATCCGATTGTACCCGATAGTTACTTGCGGTGGCTTTAGGAACTGGTATTGGAGAATGATTGGACGTTGTTTTAATTCACGTTTTGCATGGAAAGAAGTTGAATGATAAAATGTTTATATATACTAAAAACAGAGGGCTTTGCGTTTGTTGCATTGTGAATAAATATTTCTACTTTTATGCTTGCTAAAAAAACACGAATACCATGGAAAACAACACGAACAAAACCAACCCCGAAGTAGTAAAACCAACCACCGAGCCAAAGGCAAAAAGTAAAGCAGTTGCCTTTTTAAGCGCTTTAATTGTTGTATTAGCCTTTGTTTTGGCTGGGCTTGCATGGCTTTACCTTGCCGAACGAAAAGAAGCACAGGAAACCCAACAGCTGCTTGTTGCCGAAAAAGACTCGATTACCCTTAACCTGCAAAATATGGTGCAAGAGTACGATATACTTGAAACCGACAACGAAGCGCTTAACGCCAAACTTCAAGAAGAGCAAGAACGAGCAGAAAAACTTTTAGCGGAGCTAAAACAGGTTAAATCGGTTAGCTACGCAAAAATTAAGGAGTACCAAAAAGAGCTGGGTACGCTGCGTGCCATTATGCGCGATATGGTTGTTGAAATAGATTCGCTAAACACCCTCAACCAGCAATTAATTGCCGAGAATATAAAGGTTAAGCAGGAGTTCACCATGTCGCAAAAAACGGTTGAATCGCTTGAAAAAAAGACCGAAGAAATGACATCGACTATTGCCAAAGGATCGATTGTTCGTGCACGCGATATTAATCCTGTTACCATAAATAAAAGGGGTAGAGAAATAACACGAGCCCGTAACGTTAACAAGATTAAAACTTGCTTTACGCTATCGGAAAACAATATTGCCGAGCCTGGACTACGCGATGTATATGTTCGTATACTTGGTCCCGATGGGTTTATTCTGGCCAAATCGAATGCCGATTTGTTTGAATTTGAGGGTGAACAAATCGTTTTCTCGGCTAAACGCGAGGTTGATTATCAAAACGAAGATGTGGAAATGTGCATCTTTTACGATAACAACGGCGATTTAGAATCGGGTAAATACGAGGTGAGCCTGTTTATGGATGGTTATATGATAGGTTTCGGTGAGTTTGAGCTCAGGTAATAATTATTATAAGGTATATACTTTCGTTTCGCTTTTTGCTTCTCCGTCGCTCTGAACATCTTTCGCCACATCGGAAGTTACCAGAGGACGGAGAAGTTTTTTTATAATGCTTTGCCCTAAGGTGTTTTGCAATACAACTCCACTGTGCCAAAATTAAATAACATCACAATTGCTCAACTAACAAAATCGGTTAGCTGCCTGTTGATGATTTGTTGGTTTTTTTGTTGCTTATTTCTAACA
>CAZGQZ010000266.1:0-3447 GCA_964527985.1 uncultured Rikenellaceae bacterium
AATAATGCTATGAAAGGAAACGCCCTTTACCAACCACGACACACCAAAAGCCCAAAGGGCTATTGACTCGAGCCAAAAAATTAGAGTTGACGATGCAATTTGCTCTTTGGGAAGAAGAATAAAGACAAGGGCTATAATTAGCAGAACAGCCATTATAACCAATCCGCAAATAATGAAGACTAGGTTACGCTGCTTTTTGCCTACCGACTTTACCTGCTTATTGGTTTTGGTGAAAAGGAACAACGAGAAAATTACAAAAACGATGAACAGCAAAGCTGCTGATGCAAAATGGATTGTTCTGACAACGGCTAAACTATGCGTGCAAGGGAATAACGCCACGCCCAGCGCAAAGAAAAAGCCAAGGGTACCCGAAATATTATCTATTGGTTCGTACCCTTTATACGAAAGCAGAAAAAAACCCAAAACGAAAAGAACTCCCACAAGAATATTTCTCATGGGAGTTGAATAGTAGTTACTTATTGAACTTTGAATATGAAACGAATTTGAAAAAACAAAATCTCCAATCATTAATACTATTGGCAGTAAAATTCCAATAGCTCCAATGAGCTTGCGAAGCGTTAGGTAAGAGATTATTTGCAGATTCTGTTCGTTCATCGCCGTGCTTTTTTAAAACTTCCACCCCTGAAGGGTGTTCCACAAACCATAGAAAGTATAGGTAAGCATAAACTCATGCGTACCACTATTAACGCTCGAAAGTTTGTTAAGCGTAAAATCGAAAGCGTAACCAAAGGTGAAATCGTCGGTAATTTTTGCGTTAACAAACAAACCACCAGCATCGCCAATCCGATAGTGAGTACCAAAGTAAAAACGCTTAAGGTACATAAACTGAGCAGTAAAATCGGCAGAAATTGGCGAACCGCCCATTATACCCATAAGCGCCGATGGCAAAAACTCCCAATCGTTATTTATTGGGAAATTATACCCGCCCATAAGGTAGAACTGTGGATTGTAAGGCTCTTTACTCTCCCTATACTCTTTATTTAACCTTGGTTCGATAAGCTTAGGTACTGAGAACCCAGCATAATACTGCTTAGAGTAAAGGTAAAACCCAACGCCAAGATTAGGGCTCACGCGCTGCTCGTCGGTTTGGAAATTAGGATCGGTTGGATCGTTTACTTGAACGCTGCCCGTTGCTGCGTTGTAGCTACTAATCCCTGCCTTTAACCCCATGGATAGCTTCACATTTGGAAAAACGGTAATTTGATAGGCATACGAACCAGTAATGTGTGTATTCCTAAGCGGCCCAGCTTTATCAGTCATAACGTTTAACCCCAAGCCCATATTCTGCTTAACGTATGGAGTATGGGCATTAAAGCTATATGAGGCCGGTGCACCATCGAGTCCAATCCACTGATGCCTTGTAAGTAAGCTAAGGTTCAGCCCCTCAACGGTTCCAGCAATTGCAGGGTTAAAAGCAATAGGATTTTGCAGGTAATGAGTAAAAACCGGATCTTGTTGTGCACTAGCTCCCAGTGAAGCGAATAATGCTATTGCCAATACAAATAATTTTATTGAACGTAAACTTTTCATAGGTCTAAATTTTCTCAATTTTTAACTCAGTTACCGCTTAAGAAATACATTACCACTAAACTTCTCTTTTGTATCAACAATTTCGATGATATAGTAGTATGTACCAGTTGGTAGGGTTTTTCCAACAGACATCGAGGCGCTTGCCTTTCCATCCCAGCTATTCTTGTAGTTGGTGTTAAGGTATACAAGATTACCCCAACGGTTGTATATCTTAATGGTAACCTGGTTGTAGGCCTCTATTCCAATAATCTCAAACTTATCGTTAATTCCATCGCCATCGGGCGAGAAACCTTCAGGAATTTTGAACTTCTCAATTTTCACATCGATACTTACTTCAGCATCGCTACAGCTGCCGTACTGGCTGCAAACCCTATACTCAAAGGAGTCGTCACCAAAGTAATCGAAATCGGGGGTATAAGTAATGGAGTTATCGGCATTTACAGTTACCATACCGTGTGTAGGCATGAAGGTAATGGCTATTTCTGGAATGATCGATTCAATACCCTGATCGTTTGCCAGCACATTAATGGTTACCTCTTCGTTGCGCATTACCTCAGCCTCATCGTTAATGGCAATAACCTCATGGTAAACGTTCACAGTTACTGAGGCCTCGTCGAAATCGCCATCAACATCAACCACTCTGTATGCAAAAACGCTTTCTCCAACAAAACCGATAGCGGGTGTAAACCTAACTTGATTCGATTCGGTAACTTCAACTTCTCCATTATTAACCTCTGCGCTATTTACGTAGATTGTTATTGGGCTATCATCGAGCCCTGTATCATTAGCAAGTACATCTATATCAATTGAAGTTTCCATGTGCGTAAATGCCACATCGTTTTGAGCAACGGGAACAATGTTTTCGCCATCCTTAACTGTAATTGAAACAAGGGCATTATCGCTATCGCCATCGGCATCGGTTACCGAGTAAACAAAAGTGGCTAACCCAATATAATCGGTAGCAGGAGTAAACGTAATGGTATTGTCGCCATTTACTAATGCTTCGCCAAAGGCTGGATTGCTTGGTACGCTAATGCTCACGGTAATTGGCTCGTCGATGAGATTAAGGTCGTTCTCCAACACATCAATCACAACTGGTGTATTAAAACTTGTTCCTCGGCTATCGTCGTTGGCAATTGGAACAAAGTTTTCACCGCTCTTAACAGTTACCTCAACGGTTGCATCGTCGGTATCGCCATTTGCATCGGTTACCAAGTAGCTGAAGGTAACTACTCCAACAAAGTCTGTTGCAGGTGTAAAATCGATAGTGTTATCGGGGTTAACCGAAGCGCTACCTTCTGCAACGTTTGGTTCAGTTAGAACAGTAACCGTAATTGGCTCATCGTCTAAGTCTGTGTCGTTTGCAAGCACATCAATGGTTACCATTGTATTAAAACTGGTTCCAACTCTATCGTCATTGGCAACTGGTTTTGGATTATTCTCATCGAAAATACCCACCGAAACCGTTGCGATATCGTAATCGCCATCAGTATCAGAAAGTTTATATGTAAAGGTAACATTGCCCATGTAGAAGTTAGCCGGAGTAAACCTAATTAGGTTCCCCTCAATCACTTCTGCATTACCAAATAATGGTTGCTGATAAACCTCAATCGATCCGAAACCATCCTCCAATCCGCTGTCATTTGCTAGAACATCAATGTCAACAGATGTATTCACATAGGTAATAGCCGCATCGTTGTTGGCAACGGGTATAAAGTTCTCACCCGATTTTACGTCAACAGTAACGGTTGCAAAATCGGCATCTCCGTCAACATCCATTACGGTGTATTGGAAAGTTGATATTCCAACATAATCCTGTGCAGGCGTAAATGTTACAGTATTATCAGCATTTACTTCAACCGAACCCTGTGCTGGATTTGGCGCATAGTTAATGGA
>CAZGQZ010000267.1:0-3446 GCA_964527985.1 uncultured Rikenellaceae bacterium
TTTTGAAAAGGAACTCAATACCCTTGCTCATATTAGAAGCCACATCGCGGCTACGAGCAATCATCTTCTCAAAATTGGGTTTTACATCGTTGGCCAGTACGCCGTAATCGGCAGCATGCGATGCGTACTCAAAAACCTGAGCGCTTTTTAGCAGCGCTTTTGTGGGTATACATCCCCAGTTGAGGCAGATTCCTCCTAGATTTTCTTTTTCAACAACGCCAACTTTCATTCCTAGCTGGCTTGCACGTATTGCAGCCACGTATCCACCGGGGCCGCTGCCTATTACAATTAAATCGAAATTCATGGTAATCGTTTTATTTATTATGCTTTAGTTAAAGCCTATGATTTATTTCTTTTAATCCTAACAAATATAAAGCTAATTAGTTTAGCTAAGCCAAACATGCCAACCAGCGAAATTATAATTGTTGCCCCCGAGGGTACATTCATGCCAAACGACAAAACCAGACCCACAAGCGCACCAACAAACCCTACCAATATTGATATGACGACAATATAGTTAAACTTTTTCGTAAAAATATTGGCAAGTGTTGGCGGTATGGTTAGCAACGATATTAAAAGGATAATGCCTACCATACGAATGCTTAGTACAATGGTTAAGGCTATGAATCCCTTTAAAATATAGGAGAAATTTTGAACAGGTATACCCTGCGTTTTTGCAAAACCCTCGTCGAATGCGAGGTAAAGAATTGATCGGTAGAAAAGTAAAAAGAACGCAATCATTATTGCATTTAACCCAAGAAGTAAAAATATATCCTGACTAGTAACGGTAAGAATTGAACCAAAAAGAAACGACATAAGATTTGGCGAATAGCCTGGGGTAAGGTAAACAAAGAAAATACCTAAAGCCATACCCACCGACCAAAGCATGCCAATTGCTGAATCCTCTCGTACGGCCATTTTTTGGCTCAAAGCCTCAACGCCAAATGCCGAAAGTACGGCAAATACTGCTGCTCCGGCAATGGGGTTTAAGCCCAAATAGTAGGCAATGCCAATACCACCGAATGAAGCATGAGTTATACCGCCACTTAAAAACACGAGCCTGCGGGCTACTATGTACGAACCAATTAAACCTGCTGCAACAGAGATTAGCAAAGCTGCCCAAAATGCATTTGATATAAACTGGTACTGAAAAAAGGAAGAGATTAGATTTTGCATTAGCAAATAGTTTAGTGCTTAATGTGATTTCCCAGCACGGTATGAGGAACTTTACCGTGCGCAATAATCTGAATAGGGCAATCGTAAGCAGCAAGTTGCTCCGATGTAATAATATTAGACTTATGGTAATGCAAATGCTTATTTACGCAAGCAATGGTTTTAACGTGCGAGGTGATGGTTCCCAAGTCGTGCGAGACCATAATTATGGCCATCTCATTGTTTAAATCTTTCAGCAATGCGTAAAGCTCTTTCTCAAATGCATTATCAACGTATGTATTTGGCTCGTCTAAAATTAGCAATCGCGGATGCGAGATAAGTGCTCGACCAAGGAAAACGCGCTGCATTTGACCACCCGACAACTCCCCAATGGCTTTATTTTTCAATCCCTCAACCCCTACCCTTTTTAGCATATCAATTGCCAGCTGCTTATCTTTTCTACCATATCGACCCGAGAGGCCCTTTCCGCCCATTAGCCCCGACAGAACAACCTCGAGAACGGTTATGGGAAATCGCTTATCGATGCTTGAAACCTGGGGTAAATAGCCAAAAAGGCTCTCGTTTGGCTCAAGCGGATAGTATACAACACGCCCTTTCATGGGCTTAAGTTCGCCAAGCAAAAGCTTAAGAAGCGTTGTTTTACCACCACCATTGGGACCAATAACACCAATAAAATCGTTATCGTTCACCTCAAGGTTAACATCTTTAAGCACTACGTTATGGTCGTAGCCTACCGACGCTGATACTATTTCAAGAATTTTTGCCATTGCCTATTATTGTTCTACTGCTTTCTTCACCTTATCGGTAATGCTATACATGTTGCTAAGCCAGTTGGCTTCAAGCGGATTAATAACCACAATTTCACCTCCTATATCAGCGGCAGCAGTTTTAGCCGTATTCGCATCAAACTCCTTTTGAATAAAAATGGTTTTGGCACCTTCGTTCCGTGCCTGCTCCATAACCTTTTTAAGGTGCATTGCCGAGGGCGATTTACCCTCTTCCTCTAAAGATACTTGAACTAGACTATAGTCGCGAACGAAATAGGTTAATGCGGGATGAAAAATAAAAATTTTAGCCCCTTTGTACGATGAAAGCGAACGGGTAATATAGCTATTGAGCGAATCAATTTCTGTTTGAAACCTACTGGCATTAGTAGCAAATTCATTGGAATACTCGGGAAATTGCTTTGATAAAGCAGCCAGAATATCGGCTTTCATAGCCGAAACTTCGGCTGGCGACAGCCAAACATGTGGGTCGTGCCCATGAGCATGCGAGTGCCCTTCATGGGAATGATCGCAGCTCCCCTCAATAAGATTAAGGCTTGACGCATGGTTAATTACTCTAACACTGGAATTCTGATCAGCCACTTTTTTTAGGGTAGTCTTCTCAAAATCGAGTAACCCAAGCGAAAAGTAGAGCTTTGCTTTGCTAAACATTTGCAGCTGCATTGCAGTTGGCTCGTAGGTTTCGGGGCTCGACCCGGGAGGTACCATAACCTCAACATTAATTAAAGTATCGGCAATTTGCTCAACAAAATACTTTTGGGGCAAAATGCTTACAACTACCGATGGTTTTTGCTTTAACTCTGGGCTATTACATGAGCCTAGTAAAACGGCAATAAGTATAGCGAGTAAAATTCGTTTGTTCATAAGGTTTTACGATTGAATAATTACCAAGTCAAAATTATTTAAAAAAAGGGAAACAGAAAACGGATAAAAAGGTTTATACATCCAACCATCCAACTAAATTCTTATGTAAATATTTATGCATAACCTTTTAATAAGTTAACAATTACGTTAGCACAATAGGTTATTCTCTAAATTTGGATTATATTGCAAACTAAATTAGGCATTTAGTATATACTTCACATCAATGCATTTAAGTTCAGTATAACATAGTGCTATTTGTATTCCTTTTTTTTATTTCTTTGGATAAAATTTATTCTATGTTCAAAAGGTTACTAATTACAGTTTTACTCATTATTCCGCTCGTTTCAGCTGCTCAGCAAAACACATTGCAGGCCGATAGCCTTTTAACTGCACTTGAAACTGCAACAGGAAAGCAAAGTGTTAATATTCTACTGGAGCTTAGCGAAATAAAAATTTACGAGGAAGAAGGACTAAACTATGCAACTAAAGCACTTGAAGAGGCAAAAAAGATAAACGACCCTCAGGCTATTGCCGAGTCGCTTAATGCTATTGGGAAGTATTATGTTAATGATTACCAAGAGAAAGAGGCTTTAAAGTATTTCTTTAGAGCGCTTGATATTGTTG
>CAZGQZ010000268.1:0-3424 GCA_964527985.1 uncultured Rikenellaceae bacterium
GCCGAAGAGTATTTGCTTAAGAGTTTTAGTGAGGATATATTTTTTACCTATCGAAATAGCCCATCGGTAATTGTTGGTAAGCACCAGAATACCATGGGGGAAATTGATTTCGTTTACACCCAAAAAAATGGAATAGACGTAGTGCGCCGAATGTCGGGAGGGGGAGCGGTATATCACGATTATGGTAACGTAAATTTTACCTTTATTCGTAACGGTAAGCAAGGAGCGTTGGTCGATTTTAAAGGGTTTACCAAACCTGTTGTTGAAATGCTTGGCACACTTGGTGTTGATGCTAAATTTGAGGGCAACAATAGCCTAACGGTAAATGGGCTTAAGGTTTCGGGTAACGCCGAACATGTGTATAAACAAAGAGTAATGCATCACGGTACTTTGCTTTTCCAGACCGATCTATCAGCGTTGGCAAATGTATTGTATGTTAGAGATGATAGATTTATAAGCGAAAGAGCTGTAAAATCCGTAAGGGCATCTACAGCTAACCTGTCCGATTTTTTACCTAACGGAATGCAGGTTGAGGAGTTTGCCATATATCTTTTCGAATATATTAGTAGAACCAATGGTGCAACTGAATACATCTTTTCAAATGAAGATTTACTAGAGATTGAGCGGCTTGTTAGTGAGAAGTATGGTAAGTGGGAATGGAACTATGGCTATTCCCCTTTTTATTCGCTTAAACGAGAAACTCAATTTCAGAATAAAACTATTGAGTTTGAAGTGCATGTTGAAAAAGGGATTATCTCGTTGTTTAATATGAAGGGAGAACTGTCAAACTCCTACAAAAAATCAATTGAAGCCGGTTTGGTAGGAACCCCCCACAGCATAATCCCTATACAGAAATCTTTAGAAAATGCTAAGCTTGATCCGCAGCTAGTTAAAGCGCTTATGTCTGAACTATTCTAAAGGGATTGTATCCTCCTCAAAAACTGAATCTAACCTGAAGAAAACTTTCTCATCAAGAATATAATCGAACGACTCGGGGCTTAGGGCCGAGGCTACTCTTAGGGTTGTGTCTAGAAAGAAGAGAAGTTCGCGACTTAATGTTTCACCTGCAATGTTTTTTTCTTGAAATTTGTGAGGAATAATATAGCCTAATAGGTCGCCTTGGTATTTGTTAAGCTCATTTTTAAGGCTGTCGAGTCTTTGCTCGTTCTGCTCGCCTTGTGTTTTTGCCTCTTCGTCGCCAATTTCTATTGATAATTGTAGTGTTCTGGATGATTTTTCATACCTGGGGGTTAGGTCGCCAAATACAATTGGTTTGTAGTGTGGATACTCTTTGCTATTGATCATCCAGGTTTTAATTGCATCCTCGGCAACTTGTTGTTTTGTTATAGGCTTCTCTGTTTGGTTTTTGTCTCTTTGGCAGCTTGTCCCAATAATTAGTAGTATGCAAATAATGCTTGTGGTTGCTATCTGTTTAGGCATGGGGGTAGTTTTTTAATTGTAATGCAATTTAGTAAAACAGAAGCAATAACGCATAGCTTTAAACGAAAAAATCCCAACGATACTTTCATTGGGATTTTTTTTCAATTGCTTTTGCGCTATTATTTGTGTGCTTCGGCAAAATACTTATAGAAAAGCGGAATGGTTTCAATCCCTTTAAAGAATTGTTCCAGCGGATAGTTCTCATTAGGAGAGTGAATGGCATCCGATTCAAGTCCAAAGCCAATCAGAATTGATTTTATCCCTAACTTTTCCTCAAATGTGCTAATAATTGGTATGCTTCCACCGCTACGGTAAGGGATTGGCTTTTTGCCAAAGGTTTCTTCCATAGCTTTGCTCGCTGCCTGATATGCTGGGCTATCGGTAGGCGAAACGTATCCTTGTCCGCCATGCAAAGGCCTAACCTTAACTGTAACATATGGAGGGGCAATTGCTTCGAAGTGCTTAGCAAAAAGCTCGGCAATTTTGTTGTGCTCCTGATTTGGTACAAGCCTCATCGATATTTTTGCATATGCTTTTGAGGGGAGAACAGTTTTGGCTCCTTCGCCAATGTAGCCTCCCCAAATTCCGTTTACATCGAGTGTGGGTCTAATGCCAACTCGCTCAAGCGTAGTATATCCTTTTTCACCCCAAACCTCTTTAATGTCAAGCGATTTCTTATAATCATCTTCGCTAAAAGGAGCCTTGTTCATTTCAGTTCTTTCAGTAGGATTTACATCTTGAACATCATCGTAAAAACCAGGGATGGTAATATGGTTGTTTTCGTCATGTAGCGAAGCGATTAGCTTGCTAAGGATATTGATGGGGTTTGCAACGGCACCGCCAAACAGGCCAGAATGAAGGTCGCGGTTTGGTCCGGTTACCTCTACCTCAACATAGGCTAACCCTCTTAACCCAGTAGTTATCGATGGTTCGTCTTTGCCAAGTAGTGAAGTGTCTGAAACAAGAATCACATCAGCCTTTAGCATTTCCTTGTTCTGATCTAGCCATTTACCAAGGTTTGGCGATCCAACCTCTTCTTCACCTTCAATCATAAACTTAACGTTGCAAGGTAGCGTGTTGGTTTTGAGCATAAGCTCAAATGCTTTGGCATGCATAAATCCTTGCCCTTTGTCGTCGTCGGCTCCTCTTCCCCAAATTTTTCCGTCCTTAATAACGGGCTCAAAGGGTTTTGTGTTCCAGAGTTCAATTGGGTCAACGGGCATTACATCGTAATGAGCGTAAACGAGAACTGTGGGTGCAGAAGGGTCGATAATTTTTTCGCCATATACCACTGGATGCCCTTCGGTTTCCATTACTTGTGCCTTGTCGGCACCGGCTTTAAGCATTTGCTCTTTCCAGTATTCGGCGCATTTGTACATGTCGGGTTTGTGATCGGCTATTGAGCTTATTGATGGGATACGGAGTAGCCCAAAAAGCTCATCGAGAAAGCGGTCTTTGTTCTCCTCAACATACTTCTTAATGTGTTCCATAGCTGCTATTTTATTTTGGTTACTAATTTTCGTGCTGTAATAATAGCAAAAAAAAGGGAGTACTCCATGAGCAAATGCTAATAAGCATAAACGGATTGGTTTTAATCCAAAGCCATCATTTGCTGCAAAGTAAGCAACACCAAGAAGTAGTGTTTGGTTAAAGTAGTTTTGTTAATGTATGTTAAAGGTAGTGCGCTTTTGCCACAGGGTTATCTTAATGTAAGGGTTGCTTGTTGCTATTCGTTTTGCTGGTTTTGTAGATACTTGAACGCCTCTTCCATTTCGGCATAGAATTTTTTACCGTAGGCTCTGGTTATGGCATCTTTTAAGAAACGAAACACGACTATTCCCTCTTTTTCGCCAAGCTGTCTGGCGGGTTCGCATATGCTCCACTGATCGTAGTTTAGTGCCGTAAATGTCGGATACTTTTTCGCTCTAATTGGGTACAAATGACACGAAATTGGTTTTCGGAATTTAACCTTACCGTTTAGCCA
>CAZGQZ010000269.1:0-3398 GCA_964527985.1 uncultured Rikenellaceae bacterium
ATCGAGTTCAACCCGCTCCAACATCTGAAGGCCTTTAATCTCATTTTTGCGGTAAACGTAAACCAATCCGTACTCCTGAGCCTTTTCGCGACGCTCATGGTCAGGAAGATCTTTGAACGTTTCCTCAACCTCATTCCAAACATCGAGAATTATTTCATCGGCCCTTTTTCGAAGCTCCTCTAGCTCAACCTGACAGCGCTGAGTATTCTGCTGTAAAATTCGCTGATGATTGTAGGCTTCAATAAAATTCTCATACCTAACTTTCACCACGGCTATTGTTGGATTGGTAATAGGTGGTTGACCCATTGATATCCGTTCTGTTTCTCCTTGGATAATCTTTTTTCCCCATTCTGCAAGCTCTTTATCGGCAGTAAGGTTGGGCAACTTTCTTTCGTCAACATCCATTCCAAAGGTAGAACGCACCTTTTCGGGTAATTCACCTCTGGTAATTGCCATGTTGAGCACCTGAATAAAATGGGAAAGGTAGAGCCGAGCCTTTTTGGCTGAGTTGTGATACTCCTTATTCCGCTCAATTTGCTTGCTGTATGCAGCCTTATAATTGGCAATAGCCTTTTCGAAATTATTAATAAAAAGCCCAACCTTGGAAAATGAGCTTTGAGAAAAAGCCAACTTAAAGGGAGGCAACTCTTTACCTTTTTTTGCAGCAGATTTTAAAGCTCTTAATCGTGCAATATCGGTGTTAGGAAGACGACGGTATGGCATAAGTAAGAAAGATTTACGGTGGCAGATGTTAAAAAGTTGTTCATAAAGTGCGAATATAAAAATTTTCAGACACAAAACAAGTGTATTCGCAAATTTATTTTTTATATTTTAAATTTTGATTACTAATGTATTAGATTGCGAACAGCATTCCCATGTCATATGTGCGAACATATTCTCACGTTTTCGTTACGCTTGCTGCAAAACACCAAATAATGAGGTTAATTTTTTCGGCGGGGTGATAAAAATGGAGTACATTTGCTTCAACAGAAATCAATTACAACTATAAAACAATTCGGATATGTACGGAAAGCTAAAAGAATACCTTGCAAACGAGCTCCAGTCGATTGAAGAGGCTGGTCTTTACAAAAACGAAAGAATAATTACTTCACCCCAGCAAGCAAAAATTAAGGTGAACACTGGCCAAGAAGTGCTAAACTTTTGTGCCAACAACTACCTAGGCTTATCCAATCACCCCCGTTTGGTTGATGCTGCGAAAAAAACCATGGATACCCATGGCTTTGGCATGTCGTCGGTTCGCTTTATTTGCGGCACACAAGACATACACAAAGAGCTAGAACAAAAAATATCGGACTACTTTGGTACCGAGGACACAATACTATACATTGCTGCTTTTGATGCCAATGGTGGCGTTTTTGAGCCAATCCTTGGCGAGGAGGATGCCATTATTTCCGATGCGCTCAACCACGCTTCGATTATCGATGGGGTTAGGCTTTGCAAAGCGCAACGCTACCGATATAACAACGCCGACATGAACGACCTTGAAGAGAAGCTTAAGCTAGCTCAGGCGCAACGCTTCCGCATTATTGTAACTGACGGTGTTTTCTCAATGGATGGCAATGTAGCCCCAATGGATAAAATTGTTGAACTAGCTGAAAAATACGATGCGCTGGTTATGATTGACGAAAGCCACTCTGCTGGAGTTGTTGGAGCAACCGGGCGCGGAGTAACCGAACTTTTCAACATAAGAGGTAAAGCCGATATAATTACGGGTACGCTTGGCAAAGCCTTTGGCGGTGGATGCGGTGGCTTTACAACCGGCAGAAAAGAGATAATCGACATGCTTCGTCAGCGCTCAAGACCATACCTATTCTCCAACTCAATGCCCCCAGCAATTGTTGGAGCCGGCATTGAAGCATTTAACATGCTTGAAAGCAGCAATGAGCTACACGATAGGCTAATGAGCAACACCGAGTACTTTTCGCAGGCCATGCAAAAAGCCGGATTCGACATAAAACCTACCCAAAGTGCAATTGTTGCCGTAATGCTGTATGATGCTAAGCTATCGCAAGATATGGCCGCCGAATTGCTTAATGAAGGCATTTACGTTATTGGGTTCTACTTCCCCGTTGTTCCAAAAGAGCAAGCCCGAATTAGGGTTCAGGTATCGGCTGGGCACTCAAAAGAAAACCTCGACAAGTGCATTGAGGCCTTTACAAAAGTTGGAAAGAAATTTGGCGTTATTTAGCCAAGGGAACTTAAAAAAGAAGGGGAGCTGATTTTTTGCTCCCCTTCTTTTTTAAATATTCTTTATGCAATTTTCTCAGGTTCTTTCTTAAAGGTAATCATTCTGCCCAAGCTTTCGCCGGTTAGTTTTAAGGGCGATACTAGTTCGGAAACCCCTGCTGCTATCAAAGTTTCAGCCTCGTCATCGTAGTTGCAATAGGTATCAATTTTATTCTGATACCCAAGCTTGCGCAATTTTTTTACAACGGTTACCTTTTCGTCTAAAACAGGAAGGCATACGCTTATACCCTGTACGCTTTGTAAATTACACTTCGACCAGAATGCTGTATCAACAGCATTTCCGTAAATTACTCTTCTACCCTTTTTTCTATGATCGGCTATTACGTTAGGGTCGGCATCTACCCCTAAAACACTTTGCTTACTATCGCTTAAAAACTGATAGGTTGAAGTTCCGCACGTTCCCATTCCAACAACAAGATACTTTGTATTGCCAATACAAGAGGGCAAATGATCTCTTGTGTGTTTGTCTTCGGGTTCGAGATCAAGAAATGCGAAAAACTTATCGTAAATGTCCGACATCCATTTGTTTGCTACACCAAGTAAAACAAACGAGGCTGCCACCAAAAGCGCAACCATTACAAGTACATCGTTGGATAGCAAACCTGCCGAAACTGCACCAGCGCCTGCAATTAAGCCAAACTCACTGTAACAGAAAAGCACCGATGAGCTCCAAAAGGATGTTCGATTTCGAAGTTTAAAAAGTTTAAGGCTGAAAAAGTAGATTAATCCTTTAAGCGGAAGAATAAGCAAAAACAGACCAACAATAAGAATTGCATTGCCGTTGGGCAATCCCATAAGACCAATCTGCAAGAAAAAGGCAACTAAAAAAATCTCCTTCAACCCCCAAAGCACTTTTCCTACCTCTTCGGATTTTGGCTGCTCTGCAATGAGGATTCCAATAATTAGTGCCCCTAACTTGTCGCTTAAACCAACATAGTTAAATAACCACGAACCCGAAAGAGCCAAGAAAACACCAAAAACAAGCAGAAGTTCACCGTGACCTGTTCTGTTTAAAAGCCTTCCTAAAAGAGGAATAAGCAAAGGTAAAGCTAGAATAGTTAACGCCCATAATGATGGTGTTTCCATTCCGCTAACACCTAGAAGCACAACAGCAACAATATCCTGAATAA